>JAFKKW010000404.1 GCA_017304275.1 Hyphomicrobiales bacterium
GTCGCGCGGCGCTCAGTTCAGCCCGAAGAAGTTGATCACGTCCGCCAGCGTATCCGGCGACTTGACCTTCTTTTTCTTCTGGTTGCTGCTGTTCGTCGCGGGGGCACCCTGCGACGACGAAGCCACGGCGTCCGTAGCCGCCGGTCCCGGATCGAACCGGATCGGACGCCCCATCAACGCAGCTGAAAGCCGGCTGTCGTGTCCGTAGATGTCGCCGAACGTCGAAACACGGCCGTTCGCGTCGGCCACGGCCGTGATGTAGGTGTTGTGCACGGGGATCGGGTTCTTGAGCCGCACCTCGCCGCCGCCCGCCACCGCAAGCTCGGCGCCGCGCGCATCGAGATCGTTGGCCTCCGCCAGAATGATGCGGGCGAATTTCATCGGATCCTGCACGCGGATGCAGCCGTGCGAGAGCCCGCGGCTCGATTGCGCAAACAGCGAGCGCTCGATCGTATCGTGCATGTAGACGTCATGCCGGTTCGGGAACAGGAACTTGACCTGCCCCAGCGGGTTCTTGGGACCGGCCGGCTGGATGAAGCTGTAGTTGCGGATATCCGCCGCGCCCCAGTTCACGCTGTCGGGATCGATCTCGCGCCCGCCCTGATAGACCTTGAGGCCATGCGCCCGGATCGCCGCCCCGCCGCCACCGCCGCCACCGAAGAGCTGCGAGAAGAAGTCGCCGTTGCCCGCCGAGCGAAGGCGCGGTGCGAGCTCGCGCGTCTTGATGCCGTCCGGCATGCCCCAGGACGGGTTGAACACGATCGATTTCATGGTTTCGGAGAACACCGGCGTCGCCCACTGCGGCAGACCGACGATGATGCGCTCCTTGAACAGCACCTCGTCACCCTTGATCGTGCGCGTCACGAACTCGGGGATGTTGTTCCAGACGTAGACCCGACCGAGGTTCTCGGGCAGCCACCGCCAGCGCTCCATATTGAGCACGATGAGTTGCATGTCGCGGTCCGGATCGGGCGCGCGATGCCCCTCCGTCTCGCCGTTCAACTCCTTGCGCGTCTGCCCCGTGAGCCAACCGTTGGTCTCGAATCCCTTCTTGCCCTGGTAGGCTTTGAGCGCCAGCTCGAGCTTCTCGTCGAACAGCGTCTCGTTGACACCGTTCTCCGCCGGAACTTTGAGCCGCTTGCGCAGAAGCGCGATGTTGGGATGTTCGACCCCGAGCTTCAGCATCTCGCGGGTGGCCGGCAGAGTGACGGTGAGCGCCGGATCGATCTCGGCGGTCGTCGTCGTCGGACCGCGCGCCTGCAGCAGCGCCTTGTGCAGGAGCTGGAACTGCGCGTGCTTGGGATGCTGGTCGCGCAGATACGCGTCCGCTGCCGAAGCCGCGACGAGCTCGCTCAGCACCACGTTCGGATCCTTGATCGGCGGCGTGACGTCCAGGATGCGGCTGATCGAGGACGGGTCCACGCGTCCGCCGCGCGCAAAACGCACATACTTGAGCAGCTCCAGCGAAAGCTTGCCCTCCGCCGCGGCCAGCGCCTCGGTGGAAGGCGTGCCCGCGAGCGTCGGCAGGTCGAAGGCTGCGGCCGAGAGGCCCCAGTCGTCGGCCTTTCGCACTTCCTCCATGGCGCTCTTGGCGTTCGCGGTGAAACCGGCGCCGTCGACCCACAGCGGCTTGTCGCTGCGCGCGCCGTAGAACGCGACCGCGGCCGCGGCATCGTCCTTGTTTGCCTTCGAGACGTTGGTCGCGTTCCCGAGCCACGTCCGCACGGCGGCGACGATGGGATCGGCGGGCGGCGGCGCAGGCGTGGCGGCTGGCTGCGCCGTGGCGTCAGCGGGAGCAGCATCCGGCGACGGCGCCGCCGTCGTGCTCGGGGCAGGTGTCGTGGTCGCGCCGGCAGCGGGAGCAGCCGCGGCCGCGTCGGCCGGCGGCGGTGTCGCGGGTTGTGCCGTGGCAGCGGGAGGCTGCGTTGGCGATGGCGCGGCGGTCGTTGACGGGGCTGCGGTCGTCGAGGGCGCTGCGGTCGTATCGCTGGGCGTTTCGGATTTGGACTCGGCGGCAGGCGCATCACCGGGCGTTGCCGGTGTCTGCGCGTTTGCAACCGCATCGGCGGGCTTGGTCTCGGTCCCGCTCGCCGCGGGCGCATTCGGCGCGGCCTCGGGAGTCGCCGCGGTGGTCTCGGGCGCTTTATCCGCCCACGCCGGTTTGTCCGGTAGAGCGCCGGTCGTGGCAACGGACTCGGCCGCCCCTGTCGTGCCGGACGGTGTCTGTGCTCCGACGCTCGAAGCGTTGGCGGTGAGCGCGACAACCGCGGCAACAGCCGCAACGCGCGTGAAAGCGGTCGTGAGCATCGGTCTGGCTCCGTCTAAGCGGGACGCGGCACGTTCGGATTTCCCTCTCCGCATCTGCGGCTCAAGCCTTAAGTGCGGACACAGCATGGCAATTTCATGCTCATGCATCAAAACGCAAGGCACGGAAAGGCCGGGGTCTCTTCCCCCACCGCACCATGACGCACGGAAACCGCCTCACCGGGCATGGATACGCAGACGAGCGTCGTCGCGGTTTGGGTTACGCCCACGCGGGGGATTCGTCCTCAACGATAGCCGCAAGATCCGCCGAACGATAGCGCCGATCGCCGCCAACGACCTGTTCTTCCAAGGGCAATTGCGCCACAACGGCTGCTGAGTCTCTTTTCCGCCCGAATTCGGACCGATACGCTGCCCAGCGCCCGGGCCGAGCCCGCATAACCGGTGGGACAAGCACCGAGGGACGCACCGCTGAAGGACACATGACCACCACGTCGACAGATCCCGGTCTCTGCCTCATGGCCGCCGCGGAGCACGGTGCCGATCGCCTCGCCCGCATCGCTCGGGCACTCGAGGCGACGCGCGCCGTGACATTGATCGTGACCGCCCCCGATCGCGGCGCGATCGATCCCGCGGTCGCCCGCCCCATCGTCGAGATGGCGCAGCAGAGAAAGATCGCGGCCCTGATTGCCGATGACGTGCCGGCGGCCCGCGCGACGGGTGCCGACGGCGTGCATCTCTCCTGGCGTCCCGAGATCGAGGACGCCTACGAGGCAGCCCGCGCCGCCCTCGGCCCCGACGCCATCGTCGGCGCGGAAGCGGGCGACTCGCGCCACGACGCCATGACGCTGGGCGAGGGCGGCGCCGACTACGTTGCCTTCGGCCGCAGCTCCGACGCCCACGGCCCCGACACCGCACGCGACCTGCAGCGCGAGCTTGTCTCCTGGTGGGGCGAGGTATTCATCGTGCCCGTGGTCGCAGCCGACATCGAGACCCCCGACGAGGCGCGCGACCTGATCGCATGCGGCGCCGATTTCGTGGCCGTGCGGCTGCCGTCCGCAGGAGAGGCCGACGACGACGCGGCCTGGGCATCGGCCCTCGCGGCGGCGCTCAGTCCCTCCGCAACCGCAGCCTGAGGAGCACCGTCGTGAAGACGATCCACCTCGTCATTCTGGGCTGCGCAGGCATCGCCGTCGGCGCGCTCGGCGCGCTGGTCGCGACCGGCATGCTCGATCCGTATCTGCCGCAGGTGGCGCGCCCCGCGCCGCAAGAGCTTCAGAGCGAGCCGGCGACGCTTCCCGCGGACGACACCGCCTACGCCGCGTTCGACCAGGGCAAATATCTGACCGCGCTCGAGCTCGCGGGCGAGGCGGCCAAACGCGACGACCCGCAGGCGCATACCCTGATCGGCCGCATCTACGCCGAGGGGCTTGGCGTTCCCAAGGATGACGGCACCGCCGCCCGCTGGTACGCGCGTGCCGCCGAGCTTGGCGACGTGCCGGGCATGCTCGCACTCGGCACCATGCTCGCCGAGGGCCGCGGCGTCGCCAAGGACATGAACCTCGCCGCCGAGATGTTCGAGAAGGCCGCCGCAACCGGGGATCCGGTCGCCAACTACAATCTCGGCCTCATGTTCCTGCGCGGAACCGGCAAGCCGGAAAATCCGTATCGCGCCGCCCAGCACATTCGCTACGCCGCCGAGCGGGGCGTCGCCGCCGCCCAGTACGATCTGGCCGCGCTCTATCTCGAAGGCAACGGCGTGCCCAACGACGCGCTTGAGGCCGCACGCTGGAGTGCCAAGGCCGCGGCAGCGGGCCTGCCGGCCGCCGAGTACGACTACGCCGTCCTGCTATTGCAGGGCCGCGGCCTGAAAGTGGATGAGGACAAGGCCGTGAGCTATCTCCAATCCGCGTCCGACAAGGGCGTTGCCGGCGCTCAGAACCGCCTCGGGCATCTCTACGCCGAAGGCGTCGGCGTCGAGGCCAATCCCATCGAAGCCGCCAAGTGGCGCCTGATCGCCAAGGCCGCCGGCGTGGTCGACGACAAGCTCGATCTCTACGTCGCCGCCCTTCCCGACGCCGATCGCGCCAAAGCCGAAGCCGCCGCGACCCGATGGCGCGAGCAGAAGCAGGTCATGGCCATGCCCTGACGCCCGTTGCCTCCTGCCGCTCAGCTTGGCAGGCCACATTAAGCAGTTACCGCCGCACCGCAGCGAAAAGGGTTGACGTTCCGGCGCGAAAGCGTCAGAGCCTGCCAATCAAAATCCATCAGATCAGGCTGCGCGGAAGCGCGCCATTCCGGAGCGATGCCTCGCCATGGCCGCCTCAGCCCTTATGAACGTCATGATCGCCGCCGCCCGCAAGGCCGGCCGCTCCCTCGCGCGCGATTTCGGCGAGGTCGAGAACCTGCAGGTCTCGGTCAAGGGCCCGGCCAACTTCGTCTCGGCCGCCGACCACAAGGCCGAGGACATCATCTTCAAGGAGCTGTCCAAGGCCCGTCCCGGCTACGGCTTCCTGATGGAGGAGCGCGGCGAGGTCGAAGGCGTCGACAAGACCCATCGCTGGATCGTCGATCCCCTCGACGGCACCACCAACTTCCTGCACGGCATCCCGCACTTCGCCATCTCGATCGGCCTCGAGCGCGACGGCGTGCTCGTCGCCGGCGTCGTCTACAATCCCGCAACAGATGAGTTGTTCACCGCCGAGAAGGGCAAGGGCGCGTTCCTGAACGACAGGCGCCGCCTGCGCGTCGCCGCCCGCAAGACGCTGGCCGACGCCGTCGTCGTGACCGGCATCCCGCATCGCGGCCGCCCCGGCCACCCGCGCTTCATGACCGAGATGACCACGGTGATGATGGAGGTCGCGGGCCTGCGCCGATCGGGCTCCGCCGCCCTCGACCTCGCCTACATCGCCGCCGGCCGCTACGACGGCTACTGGGAGCGCAACCTGAAGCCGTGGGACCTCGCCGCCGGCATCGTCCTCGTGCGCGAGGCAGGCGGGCTCGCCACCGACGTCAGCGGTAAGGACAAGGCCCTCGACACCGGCGACATCCTGGCCGGCAACAGCGCCATCATCAAGGCGCTCCAGCCGCTGCTCGCGACCTGACACATCGCGCGCGCGTGTCGGCGCAGTGCGCACGCACGACGCCATTCACCCTGTCGTTAAGCGCGCGTTTACCGTGATCGAGCGACGCTGCTCAAATATTTGCCACGGTTGTCTCGCAAGTCGGGAACCTGATCTTAGCGAATCGGCCACGTCCCATGCCACGCAGGAAGCGTTCGCTGCACGCCGCAGCCTCGTCCTTTGCCACAGCTTGGCGGTGTATCCAGCCCGCGCTGGCCGCCGTTGGTGCGCTCGTCGTCGTCGGCATGGCAACCGCACCGACGGCCGATGCGAAATCTCCCGGCTCGCGCTATTGCTTCCACGGCTTCTGCCACCGCGTTGGAACGCTGGCGCAGACCGATACGCTCGTCGGCTGGCGCGGCCAGGTGATCGCGTCCTATTATGATAGCTGTCGTCTCGACCGCTTGAACCCTTGCGGGCTGACGAGCTCAGGCGCGGTCTTCCGTCCGGACCTCCCCGACAACGCCGCAAGTCCGCTCCTGCCGGACGGAACCGTCATCCTCGCCTACAATCCGAAGACCGGCGACGCCTCCGTGTTGCGGATTACCAACGCCGGCCCGTACAGCGGAAAGCGCAAGCTCGACGTATCGCGCGCCGCCGCCGAGAAGCTCGGCTTCCGCAAGCAGGGCGTGGCGCCACTCGTCATCATCGTCCTGCAGTCTCCGAACAAGACCGAGGCGAGCTACGTGCGCAAGCGCGTGTATCCGAAGGTTCCGGGCTACCTCGGCAGCTTCGACACCGTCGATCTCGCCCGCGAGGCGGCGGAAGAGCGCTTCGACGTCCGCGAGGACAGCGATCTTCTGACTGCCGATGCGAATGCAGCAATCGAAACCGGTTCATCGGGGGAAGCATTTGTGCCGAGACCTCAGCTCGCGGTCTCTCCATCCCTCGCCCGCGAGCTCGTCATGCTGCGCACGCCTCCGCGCCCGGTCAACCGCGGGGTGCGGCTCGTGCAGGGGCCGCGTCTCGTAAACCGCGACAGCTTCACGACCGGGCCATCACCGGTCGAGGCCGACACCACGATGTACTTCGGATCCGGCCTGCAGCGCTATCTGCTCGTGCAAGACGCGCCAGACGCCAACGACTGATTGCCGCTGCAGGCGAAGAGCAAGCCCCGGCGTCTGCAACGACACCGTCACCAAGACCTACCGCGCCTTCCTGCTCCCCCGCGCCGCGAACCGCACCGCTTCCTCGGCCGCGCGCACGACCGCCTTGGCCTTGTTGAGGCACTCCTGCTGTTCTTTTTCCGGCACGCTATCGTAGACAATGCCGGCGCCCGCCTGCACATGGAGCTGCCCGTCCTTCACAAGCCCGGTACGCAGCACGATGCACGTATCCATCTCGCCGTCGGCCGTGAAGTAGCCGACGCAGCCCGCATAGGGCCCGCGCTTCGACTTTTCGAGTTCGTCGATGATCTGCATCGAGCGCACCTTGGGCGCGCCCGATACCGTGCCCGCGGGAAAGCCCGCCATCAGCGCATCGATGGCGTCGTGCTTGCCCGAGAGCTTGCCGACCACGTTAGAGACGATGTGCATGACATGGCTGTAGCGCTCGATGACGAACTGCGCCGTCACGTTGACGGAGCCGACCTCGGCCACGCGCCCCACGTCGTTGCGCCCGAGATCGAGCAGCATCAGGTGCTCGCTGCGCTCCTTGGGATCGCGGATCAGCGCGTCCGCCAGCGCCTTGTCCTCGGCGTCCGTCTCCCCGCGCGGCGCGGTTCCCGCGATCGGCCGGATCGTCACCTCGCCGTCGCGCAGCCGCACCAGGATCTCCGGCGACGAGCCGACCAGGGCGAACCCGCCGAGATCGAGATGGAACAGGAACGGCGACGGGTTCGTGCGCCTGAGCGCGCGGTAGAGCGCGAATGACGGCAGCGCGAATGGTGCCGTGAAGCGCTGCGACAGCACCACCTGGAAGATGTCGCCGGCGCGAATGTACTCCTTTGCCTTCTCGACCATCTTCAGATAGTCGCGCGGCGGCGTGTTGGAGCGCGGCTCCGGCAGCGCCAGCGCCTTCCGGGAGGAGACTGACGTATGCGGCACCGGCGCATCGAGCGCCTTGATGGCACCCTTGAGCCGCTTCAGCGCCGCCTTGTACGCCTTTTCCGCGTCGCCCTTCTTTTCCGCCCGCACGGGCGTGACGAGACTGATCTCGTCCTTCACGGAATCGAAGATGACGATCACCGTCGGCCGCACCAGCACCGCATCCGGCACGCCGAGCTCATCCGGCTTGACCTCCGGTAGCGTCTCGATGAGCCGCACGGTGTCGTAGCCCATGTAGCCGAACACGCCCGCCGCCATCGGTGGCAACTCGTCCGGCAGCTTGAGACGCGACTCCGCAAGCAGCGCCCGGAGAGACGCGAGCGCCGGTTGCCCGTCAGCCTTGAACGCCTTCGGCTTCTTCGCCGGATCGCAATTGATCTCCGCCGCGCAGCCGTTCGCCCTCCAGACCACGTCCGGGGCGAACCCGATCACGGAGTATCGGCCGCGCGAGGCGCCGCCTTCGACCGATTCCAGCAGAAAGGAATAGGGCTTGCCCGACGCGAGCTTGAGATACACGGAGACCGGCGTCTCGAGATCCGCCCCTGTGGGAGAACGTGCTCAAGAGACGGTTCCCTTCTACTCGCTCTCCGCGGCTGCACCGGTCGCCCGCGCCAACTCCGCCTCGTTGATATGGACGGAGAGGTCTGCCTTGAGCGCATTGATGTAGGCCATCAGGTCGTCATTGCCGATCTGGCTGGCAAGCTCCTTCGTGAGCTTGTCGGCCTCCTGCTTGCTCGCCGCCGCGGCGGGCGTGATGTCCTGGACCTGGAACACGACACGGCTCTGCCGGTCGGACGTGTCGGTGTAGGCCGCGCCGCCCTTTTCGAGCGCAAACGCCTGCGTCACGCCCTCCTGGCTGAGGCCCGGCTGCGACGTGTTACGCTTGACGCTCTCCAGCATCTCGGGCTTGCCGCCGGCGTCCTCGGCGACCTTCGCGAACACCTCGCCGCCCTTGAGCCGGTCGACCAGCTTCTGGGCCAGCTCGTTGAGCAGCCGCGCCGTCTCCTTGTCGATGTAGGATGCCTTGACCTCGTCCTTCACCTGCTCGAACGGCTTCTGCTGCGGCTCCGTCACGCTGAGCACGTCGAACCAGACGTGAGCCGAGCCCGGCAGGTCCACCGCATCGGGCTGCATGCCGACACCGGTCGCAAAAATCTGCTTGAGCGCGATCGCCGCGTCCTGGATGTCGATCGCGGTCTTGCCGTCTGGCGTGTGGTTGTCGCGATCGACGGCCTCGACATCGATGAAGCGCAGCTTCTGCTCCTCGCCGATCTCTTTCAGCGTCTTGCCCGCGTTGCGTCCTTCCTCGACCAGATCGTAGCGCTCCTGGATCAGCGCCTCGGCCCGTTCGCCCGCGAGCTTGTCGCGCACCTGGTCCTTGACCTCGTCGAAGGTGCTTTCCTTGCCGGGGTCGATCTCGACCGCGCGCACGAGCACCGTTGCAAAACGTCCTTCGACAGGCTCCGACAGCACGTCGCGCTCCAGTGCGAAGGCGGCATCCGCGATCTTGGGATCGATCAGCTTGTCCTTCGACAGCAAGCCGAGGTTGACGTCCGATTCCGTCGCCCCCTGCTCCTTGGCGACATCGAGGAAGTTCTTCCTGCCCGCGACGATCTCGGCACGCGCCGCCGCGGCCGCCGCCTTGTCCTTGAAGGCGATCTGCTGCAGGCGCCGCCGCTCCGGCTTGTCGTAGGTCGACTTGTGATCGTTGTAATAGGTCTTGAGCTCGTCGTCCGAGAGCGTGATCTCGGACTTCAGCGTGTCGGTCGACAGCACCAGCACCGCCACCTTGCGGTACTCCGGCGTCATGAAGCTCGCTTTGTTCGCCTCGTACGTCTCCTGCAGCTTCGCCTCGTCGGGATCGGCCACCGAGACCTTGTTGCGGTCGATCTGTACGAGCTCGATCGTGCGCGCCTCCTCGCGATAGGCGTGGAGGTCCTCGACCATCGGTTTCGGCACCGCCACCGCGGACGACAGCGCATCGAAGATCTGCCCGCGCACCTCATCGCCGCGCCGGAGCGCCAAAAACCCATGCTCGGTCAGGTTCAACTGGCGCAGCAGACCATCGAAACCGAGCGTCGAGAACTTGCCGTCCGGCCCGGCGAAGTTGGGATCGTTGCGCACCCCCTCGGCCAGCGTCTCGTCCGAAAGCGAAAGCCCGAGCCGGTCGGCATGGGTCTGCACGGCTGCCTGCGCGATAAGCTGGTCGAGCGCCTGCCGGTCGAGCCGCAGCATCAGCGCCTGCTCGGTCGTGAGCCGCTCGCCGCCTTCGAGGGTGATACCGCGAATCTGGTTCTGGAACGCACGCTGAAAATCCGTGACGGTGATTTCGCTGTCGCCGACCTTCGCCACGGCGCCCCGGCCGTATCCGCGGAACACATCGGAAACGTTCCAGAAGATACCGAAGCTCACGATCAGGAGAGCGAACAGGAGCTTGGCCACCCACCCTTGGGCGCCGCGTCGCATGGCGTCGAGCATCGAGACAATTCTTCCTGTTGAGTGCGGACGGCGCGCGCTGAGTGCAGGGCGCGGCCGCCACCGCTTGCAGAAAATGGTGATCCCGTCCATGACGGGTGCGTCGGGTGATATGAAGCCCACCCCGCCGGGGAATGCAAGACCGTGCTGCGAGGCTGAAAATAAGTTAACCCGGAGCCGATCGGGCGACCGGCCCGTCCCTGAGGGAGCCGCCTTTGCGGCTGGAAAATCGAGAACGGGAAGAGCCGAATTGGAGAGGGAGCAGCGGGGCCGATGACGACCACGCACATTCGTCCGCTGGTCGCGGGAAACTGGAAAATGAACGGGCTTGCGGCCGCGCTCGGCGAGGCCACGGCCGTCAATGAGGCCCTCTCCGGCAGCACAATTCCGGCCGATGTCATGCTCTGTCCGCCGGCGACCCTGCTGTCACGGATGGCCGAAGCGATGCGCGGGTCCGCCGTCCGGATCGGCGCCCAGGACTGCCATCCCGCGGCCTCCGGCGCCCACACCGGCGACATCTCTGCTGAGATGGTGAAGGACGCCGGCGCTTCGGCCGTCATTGTCGGCCACTCGGAGCGCCGCGCCGACCACGCCGAGCTGGACCGCATCGTGCGCGCCAAGGCCGTCGCCGCCCATCGCGCGGGCCTGACCGCCATCGTCTGCATTGGCGAGACCCGGGGCGAGCGCGCCGCAGGCCTCACGATCGACGTCGTCAACCGCCAGCTCAAAAGCTCGCTCCCGGACGGCGTGACGGGCGCCAACACCGTCGTCGCCTACGAGCCGGTCTGGGCCATCGGCACCGGTCTCACGCCGAGCACGGACGACGTCGCCGAGGTCCACGCCGCCATCCGCGCGCATCTTACGGGGCGCTTTCCCGCCGAGGGCGACCGCGTGCGCATCCTCTATGGCGGCTCCGTCAAACCGTCCAACGCCAAGGAGCTGATGTCGCTGCCGAACGTGAACGGCGCGCTGGTCGGCGGCGCGAGCCTCAAGGCCGACGATTTCCTGGCCATTATCCGCGCCTACGCGTGAGACGACGCACGCCGCGGATCGCGGATGTTGATAGGTAGCATCACGGATTGCACGCGAGGGACGGAGACGTCATGACGGCAAGGCTCAGTTCGGAATCGGCGAAGCGAGGCTGACGCATGCGGATCGATGTCGCCCTTCTCCTCTGCACGGCCCTCGCTCTTGCCGCAGCGCCTGCGCGCGCCGCCCCGCTCGATCCCGAGACCTGCACCACCCTGAAAACCGAGTACGACGGCCTGGTCGCGGCCGGCGCCAAGGCGGACATGGACCGCGGCCCCGCGTGGGCCAAGGCCAACCTCACCCCCGACCGCCTGGGCAAGATCGAGCGTCTGCTTGCGGTCGGCGAGCAGCTCTCTTTCCGTTGCGGCGACCAGGTGACCGCGCGCCCGGCGCTCAAGGAGCTGCCGAAGCCCGAAGGCGGCAAGGGCACGCTGAGCAACATCCCCCTGCCCAAGCGCAAGGACGCCGACGCCGCCCGCAAGCACGCAGCGCAGCAATAGAGTCCGATCGTCTGAGATGCGAGCGTTCAGCTCGCATCGAGGACGTGAATCAGACTCTCAAACAAAGACTTGGAGCGCGTTCACGCTCAAAAAGCCGATTCCAATGAGAGTGAACGCGCTCCAGACGCGGTCAAACTGCCGCACCCCGCGCGGGTGGCGCAGTACCCGGCGTATACGCAATGATCGCATCTAGCCCTCTGTCCACAGGTGGTGTAGAAGCCCGGGCAAAATCCCCATCGCGATCGTGCTCCTTCGGGAGCCTGGAGCTTTTGTACGATGACCACGGTCCTCCTCGTCATTCACATCATGGTTGCAGCCGCACTGGTTGCCGTCGTTCTCTGGCAGCGTTCCGAAGGCGGTGGCCTGGGCATTGGTGGCGG
>JAFKKW010000405.1 GCA_017304275.1 Hyphomicrobiales bacterium
CAACGACGTCGACATGTCAGCGGTGATCGCGATGCGCGCGCAATACAAGGATCTGTTCGAGAAGCGGCACGGCGTGAAGCTCGGATTCATGGGCTTCTTCGTCAAGGCCTGCATCCAGGCGTTGCGCGAGATCCCGGCCGTCAACGCCGAGATCGACGGCGAGGACATCGTCTTCAAGAACTACTACCACATCGGCGTGGCGGTGGGCACGGACCGCGGGCTCGTGGTGCCGGTGCTGCGCGACGCCGACCGCATGTCGATCGCGGAGATCGAGGCGAAGATCGCCGAATTCGGAAAGCGCGCGCGCGAAGGCAAGCTTTCGATCGCCGAGATGCAGGGCGGGACGTTCACGATCTCGAACGGCGGCGTCTACGGCTCGATGCTTTCGACGCCGATCCTCAACGCGCCGCAGGCCGGCATTCTCGGCATGCATCGCATCGAGGAGCGTCCGATCGTCAAGAACGGGCAGATCGTGGCGCGGCCGATGATGTATCTCGCGCTCTCCTACGACCATCGCCTGGTCGACGGCAAGGAAGCCGTGACGTTCCTCGTACGCGTCAAGGAATGCCTCGAGGACCCGCAGCGGTTCATCCTCGAACTCTGAGGCGCGCTATTCCTCTACCCCACAAGGGGGGAGGGGATTCGGGATACATGGAAGGAAAGCGCTCGGCAGATGGCAGATCCGTACGACCTCATCGTGATCGGCAGCGGGCCGGGGGGCTACGTGTGCGCGATCCGCGCCGCGCAGCTCGGGCTCAAGACGGCGATTGTCGAGAAGCGCGCGACGCACGGCGGCACGTGTCTCAACGTGGGCTGCATCCCGTCGAAGGCGCTGCTGCATGCTTCCGAGCTTTTCGAGGAAGCGGGTCACGGCTTTTCCAGCATGGGCATCAAGGTCTCCCCCGAGCTGGACCTCAAGCGCATGCTGGCGTTCAAGGACGAGGGCGTGAAGGGCAACACCGACGGGGTCGCCTTCCTGCTCAAGAAGAACAAGATCGATACGTTTCACGGCACGGGGCGCATCCTCAAAGCCGGTCAGGTCGAGGTGACGGCGGCGAGCGGTGAGCTGCAGGTGCTGGACACGCGCTCGATCGTCATCGCCACGGGCTCCGACGTGGCGCGGCTGCCGGGCATCGAGATCGACGAGCAGCAGATCGTCTCGTCGACGGGCGCGCTTTCGTTCGCGAGCGTGCCGGAGCGGCTGCTTGTGGTCGGCGCGGGCGTGATCGGGCTCGAGCTCGGATCGGTGTGGCGGCGTCTCGGCTCGTCCGTGACCGTCGTCGAGTATCTCGATCGCATCCTGCCGGGCATGGACGGCGAGGTCGCGAAATCGCTCGAGCGGATCTATTCGAAGCAGGGGATCGCGTTCCGGCTCGGCACGAAGGTGGTGGGCATCGGTCGCGGCGACGGCGGGCTCGACGTGACGCTGGAGCCTGCGCAGGGCGGGGCGCAGGACCATATCGCGGCGGATGCCGTGCTGGTTGCCATCGGCCGCGTACCGTTCACGGACGGGCTCGGTCTCGACGACGTCGGCGTCGTGCGCGACAAGCGCAAGCGCGTGGTCGTCAACGGGCAGTTCGAAACCAACGTTACGGGCATCTACGCCATCGGTGACGTGATCGCCGGGCCGATGCTGGCGCACAAGGCCGAGGATGAAGGGGTGGCTGTGGCGGAGATCCTCGCGGGCCAAGCGGGGCATGTGAATCACGACGTAATCCCGAGCGTGATCTACACCACGCCGGAGGTGGCGTCGGTCGGCAAGACCGAGGAGGAGCTCAAGACAGCCGGCGTGGCTTACCGCGTCGGCAAGTTTCCGTTCACGGCCAACGGGCGCGCCAAGGTCAACAAGACGACCGACGGCTTCGTCAAGATCCTGGCGGATGCCGCGACCGACCGTATTCTGGGCGTGCACATCATCGGCGCGAACGCGAGCGAGCTGATCGCGGAAGCGGCGGTGATCATGGAGTTCGGCGGATCGGCCGAGGATCTCGCGCGCACCTGCCACGCGCATCCGACGCTCTCCGAAGCGGTGAAGGAAGCCGCGCTCTCCGTCGACAAGCGCGCCATCCATATGTGAGGTGCGTCCACTCACGCTATCGGCGCGTTTCTGACAGGCTTGCGTGGGTCTGCGCCGGCATGACGTCATTTTTGTCTCGCCGCGTGCCCCAAACCTCAACGTCACCCCGGCGCAGGCCGGGGTCCACGCAAACTTCAACACATGCGCCGGCAGGAGTGATTGCGGCGCGTCAACGCGGTTGCTTCAGCGGTCACTCGACGGCGGCGGCCGTGTAGCCGGCGCCACGGAGCAGCTCGATGAGGCCGGCCGTTCCAGGGAGATGCAGGGCGCCGACGGCAATGAAGGCTCCACCCTCCTCCAAATAGGGCAACGCGGCGTCGCGCATCCGGCGGTTTCGGTCGGCAATCAGGGTGCGCTCGAACGATGCGAACGCGCTCGCGGGAACGCCCGCCTTCTCCGCCAGCGCGAGCTGAAGCTCCCAGAGCGCTCCCATGCGCCGGGCCAGATATAGCTGCACCATCGTCTCGCGCAGGTTCTCGCTATCCCCGAGGAGTGCGATGCTCGCGCGCAGCATTCCGAGCTGCTCATCTTCCGGGATCGCCGCCAAGGCGGAAATCTGCTCCTCGGTGGTCTCGAGGCCCTCGATCGGAATTCCTCTGTCGCTCGCGCGCTCGGCAACCACCATGTCGAGCACGCGATGTCCGTTGGCGATGCGCTGGCGCTCGCAGGCTGAAGCCGACAGCATGAGCGACACTATCCAGGGCCGGTAGCGGCGCAGGATCTCGGGTGGCATGCCGCCGGTAGCGGCGCGGACCTCTTCGAACTCGCTTTCGGAAAGCACCGTATCGAGCGAGCGGCCGTCCGTGTAGATGCCGGCGTCCAGAATGGCGCTGTTGCTGCGCATGGTCGGACCGGTCGGCTTGGCGGCGTTCTCTATCAGAAGGACCGACGCTGTGCTGAGTGCGGCTTCGGTTGCGGGAGCGAGCCGCGTGATGCGCTCGTCCGTGAGATGCACGGTGCCGAGGAGATGCGATGGTGGACTGCCGGGCTTTTCGAGCTTCCAGAGAAGGGCGTCGCCATTCCTGAGCGCTGCCGTTTTCGCAACGATGCGGTCGTGGACCGCGGGGTCGGTCGCGGCGAGCTTGTCGAGAAGGTTGAAACCGTTGCAGCGCATGGGAGAGGCCGGAGCTGCATTGGCCTGGGCGGCGGCCGGTGCCACCGGATAGCACGAAGCCGCGAGTGTTGCGGCAAGCGCCAGCGGCTTCAAGACCTTCATCGTGACCGGCGCCTCTCTGAGACCCCTCTCTTTCTCACAGATAACGGTCTCGGGGACGACGGGTAAAGCCGGATTTGCCCGGCGCTCACGCGCGGGGATGGGCCTGGTCGTAGACAGCGAGGATGCGCTCGCGGTCGACCTCGGTATAGACCTGCGTGGTCGACAGCGAGGCGTGACCCAAGAGCTCCTGGATCTGGCGCAGGTCGGCGCCGGCCGCAAGCAGGTGGGTCGCGAACGAATGGCGGAGCGCGTGCGGCGTTGCCGTCTCGGGGAGGGCAAGCTCGTCGCGCATGCGGGCGATGGCAAGCTGGATGATGCGCGGCGACAACGGCCCGCCTTTGGCACCGACAAACAGCGGCGCCGATGCATCGAGCGGATAGGGACAGAGGGCGAGATAGCGCTCTACGGCCCGCTGCGTGACGGGAAGGATTGGCACAAGGCGCTCTTTTCCACCTTTGCCGGTGATGCGAAGAACGTCACGTCCGGCGAGCGGCGCATCGCGGCGTGCGAGCCCGAGCGCTTCGGAGATGCGCAATCCGGCGCCGTAGAGCAGGAGCATCACGGCGACGTCGCGGGCGCGGATCCAATCGTCGTCGGACGGCTCGCTCTCGACAAGCGCAGCGGCTTTCTCGACGGTCAGCGGCTTGGGCAACGTATGCGGGATGCGCGGCATGACGACTTGCGACAGCGCGCGGTTGGCGACGCGGTCGGTCGCTTCGAGCCAGCGATAGAAGGTGCGCAACGCCGAAACCGTGCGTGCGAGCGAGCGGCTGGCCGCTCCTTCGCGCCGGCGTGCGGCGAGGAAGCGTCGGACGGCCTTGACCTCGAGGCGCGCGAGGTCCGCCATGCAGGGCGGATGTCCGAGGTCGCGCTTCAGGAAGCCCAGGAACTGGCGCAGGTCGCGTTCGTAGGAGGCGAGCGTCGCGGGTGAGTGGCCGCGCTCGTGGGTCAGGTGGTCGAACCAGGCTGCCGTCGTGCGTGCAAGGTCGTCGGCCAGGGGCAACTCGCCGTCGGCCTCAAGAATGTCGTCGATGGATTCCCGCGTCATGGGCTCCAAGCTCCCGCATCCGGCTTGATGGATCGTAAATGATTTGCGGCGTGTCGGGGCGAGCGCTGCGACACTTTACGGTCTATCCGTCTTCTGTGCCGTGCTGCTCAAAAAGGCCCGCAAAGAGGGCGTTTCTTGCTCGTGTGGAGAGGGTCGTGTGTGCAGAGCGGAATCGATTCGCGTGTGCGAATCAGGTCTTGCAGCATGCCTGTGATTGCGATGCAGAGCGCTCGGCGCTATGCAACGCGTGATGCTGCTTTGTACGCGAGGTGCAAGTTAAGCGCTAAAAACGGGGGTTTTTGTACTCCGTTGCGCGTGCAAGCGTGGCTTAAACTCCAGTCCAGAGCAAAAAAGCGCAGTCTTTCTCGTTCGATAGCCGCGAAAGTTCATTCTTATTGTATGTTTTCGCGGTGATTCTGATTCTTTTCTGAGGAAACTCTCATGGCCAAGACCGTCACCAAGGCTGCTCCCAAGGCAGCGAAAGCCGTCAATACCGTTACGCTGCGCCACCTCGGCACGGCGCTCGCCGAGGCTCACGATCTTCCGAAGAAGCAGGCCAATGCCGTGCTCGAGGATATGATCGCGATGATCACGAAGCATCTCAAGAAGGGCGACCGGATCCGCATCGGCGGCCTCGGCATCCTGCAGGTTCGCAAGCGCCCGGCGCGCATGGGCCGCAACCCGGCGACCGGCGAAGCGATCAAGATCAAGGCGAGCAAGAAGGTTGCCTTCCGCGCCGCCAAGGATCTCAAGGAAGCGATCTAAGCACTTCGCGATCGATGCTTGCTTCGGACGCGAGTCCGGAGCGGGCATGGTCGGCGGTGTCCGGTGCGAAGATATGCAAAAGGCGAGCAGGCCGAGAACCGGCCGCTCGCCTTGTTTTTTGGGATTGCCCGTCTTCGACGTGTCTGGATCGCGGCCTCGGCCGGGATGACGGTAGGAGTAGGCCATAGCCTGCCCAAACACTCCGTCACTCCGGCGGAGGCCGGAGCCCAGATACCTCTCGGTCAGATCGACTGGCCGGTCTTCTTCCAGTCGGCGACGAACTGGGCAAGGCCGGCGTCCGTCAGCGGATGCTTGACCAACGCCTTCAGGATCGCCGGCGGAACGGTCGCTACGTCGGCGCCGATCAAGGCGGCTTCCTTGACGTGATTGACGGTGCGGATCGAGGCCGCGAGGATGTCGGTCTCGAGATCCTGGTAGTTGTCATAGATGGCGCGGATCTCGCGGATGAGGTCCATGCCGTTGAGGCCGATGTCGTCGAGACGGCCGATGAAGGGCGAGACGAAGGTCGCGCCGGCCTTGGCCGCGAGCAGCGCCTGATTGGCCGAGAAGCACAGGGTGACGTTGACCATGGTGCCGTCGGAGGTCAGGGCCTTGCACGCCTTGAGGCCGTCGAGCGTGAGCGGCACCTTGATCGTGACGTTGCGCGCGATCTTCCGCAGCACATGGGCTTCGCGCATCATGCCGTCGTAGTCGGTGGCCGCCACCTCGGCCGAGACGGGCCCGGACACAATGGCGCAGATCTCGGCAATCGTCTGCTTGAAGTCGCGGCCGGATTTTGCAATCAGCGAGGGGTTGGTGGTGACGCCATCGAGCAGACCCGTTGCAGCCAGGTCCTTGATTTCACTCACGTCGGCTGTGTCGACAAAAAACTTCATACCCAGTCCCTTGTTTGCTCCCCGATGGGCGTCGTCCGGCAGCGGTTCTGCTGGCGCCGGCCGTCAGCTCGCCCTATCTCTCGGCCAAAGCTTTCTCTCTCGGCCGAAGCCTTGGCTGAAGAGTGATTGGTAGCTTCTAATCCGGTAATGGCCCACTTGGATAGCCTTCTTGGCCTTAATGAAAAGGGTGAAAGCGCCGCGCGGGCTCTCGCGCCGGTGCTGATGCCCGGTGCGCCGCTCAGCCAGACCTACGATTATCTCGTGCCGGCGGGACTCGCGATCGAGCCGGGTGCGTTCGTTCTCGTCCCCTTCGGCGCGCAGACGCGGATCGGCGTGGTCTGGGACGCGCCGCTCGGTGGCGCGGACAAGCCGGTGGACCCAAAGAAGATGAAGGCGCTCGCGGAGCGGCTCGACGTTCCGCCCCTTCCGGCCTCCTCCCTCCGGTTCGCGGAATGGATCGCGGGCTACACGCTGTCGCCACTCGGCATGGTGGTGCGCATGATGATGAGCGCGCAGGCGGCGTTCGAGCCCGCCAAGCCGCGCTTTGGCGTTCGCATCGTTGCGGATGCGCCGGAGCCCCTCCGCATGACGCCGGCGCGGCGGCGCGCGCTCGATCTCGCGCGCGACGGGCAGATCCGCGCCAAGTCGGCGCTGGCGTCGGAAGCGTCGTGCAGCACGGGCGTGGTCGACGGGCTGGTCGCGTCGGGAAACCTGGTCGATGTCGTTATCCCCGAGCGGCGTTTTCCGGAGCCCAACCCCGATCATCGTGTGACGGACTTTACTCCGGCGCAGGAAGAGGCCGTGCATGCGCTGAAATCCGCCGTGCATGGCGACGGCTTTTCGGTGTCTCTGCTCGACGGCGTGACGGGATCGGGCAAGACCGAAGTCTATTACGAGGCCGTTGCAGAAACGCTGCGGCGCGGGCGGCAGGCGCTCATCATGCTGCCCGAGATCGCGCTCACGGGGCAGTTCATGAGCCGGTTCGTGGCGCGCTTCGGGTGCCTGCCGGCGGAGTGGCATTCGGCGCTGTCGCCGGTCGAGCGCGGCCGCGTGTGGCGGGCGACGGCGACGGGAGAGGCGCGCGTGGTCGTGGGCGCGCGCAGCGCGCTGTTCCTGCCCTATCGCGATCTTGGTCTCGTCATCGTCGACGAGGAGCATGACGCGGGCTTCAAGCAGGACGACCGCGTGCACTATCAGGCGCGCGACCTGAGCGTGGTGCGGGGCAGCCTCGGCAAGTTTCCGGTCGTGCTGGCGTCGGCGACGCCGTCCATCGAAAGCCATGTCAATGCGCGCACCGGCCGTTACCGGCATGTCGTGCTGCCCGGTCGGTTCACGGGAGCCGAGCTGCCGGACATCTCGCCGATCGACATGCGTACGCATCCGCCGGAGAAGGGGCAGTGGCTTTCGCCGGTGCTGGTGGACGCGATCGCGAACACACTCGCTGACCGGCAGCAGTCGCTGTTGTTCCTCAACCGCCGGGGGTATGCGCCGCTGACGCTGTGCCGGAGCTGCGGCCATCGGTTCGAATGTCCGCAGTGCACGGCGTGGCTGGTCGAGCATCGCTTCCGCCGCCGTCTCAACTGCCATCATTGCGGGTTCTCGCTGCCGATTCCGGAGGCGTGTCCGAAGTGCGGAGAGAAGGGCGGTCTGGTCGCCTGCGGGCCGGGCGTCGAGCGCGTCGCGGAAGAGGTGCACGAGCGGTTTCCGGACGCGCGCGTGGCGCTGTTGTCGTCCGATCTCATTCCGGGGCTCGAGGAGATGCGCCGCATCATCGGCTCCATCGAGAGCGGCGAGGTCGACATCATCATCGGCACGCAGATCGTGGCCAAGGGGCACAATTTCCCGCTGCTGGCGACGGTCGGCATCGTCGACGGCGATCTCGGGCTTTCCATGGGTGCCGATCCGCGCGCAGGCGAGCGCACGTTCCAGCTTCTGCATCAGGTGACGGGG
>JAFKKW010000406.1 GCA_017304275.1 Hyphomicrobiales bacterium
GGTCGGGCCGGCGAGCGGCTTGGCGCCGGTGTCGACCTTGATGCCCGGGATGGAGCCCGCGGGCTTCATGACGTCGACGAGCGTCGTGCCGTCCTTGGCTTTCTGGCGGATGGTCTCGTCGTAGAGGATGACCCCGGAGACGTAGTTCTTCATGGCGTCGCCCGCGCGGAACAGCATCTCGCGATAGTCGCGGCGCGTATCCTCGGTCGAGGTGACGCCGATGCTGTCGAAGCGCTTCTTGATGGTACCCGAGCTTTCGTCGGCGGCCAGGATGCCTTTGCCCGGCGCCACCATGGCTACGGCAATATCTTCGAGCTTCTCGGTCATGGCCTTTGTACCATTGTCCAGTCGTATTGAGGTTTCGATCGGCCGCGCGCAATCTGCCGCGCCTGGCGCGATCAGGCGGCGGTAAGTTTCTTAAGAACGTCCTCGGACACCTCGAAGTTCGCGAAAACGTTCTGCACGTCGTCGTCGTCCTCGAGGGCGGCGATGAGCTTCATGATGCTTTCGGCGTTTTCCTCGTCCACCTCGGTGGTCAGGTTCGGCTTCCAGACCACCTTGACGCTCTCGGGCTCGCCGAGCTTTTCCTCTAGCGCAGCGGCGACGGTGCCTAGCTGATCGAAGCTGCAGGTGACGAGATGGCCGGTGTCGTCGGAAGCGGCGTCGTCGGCGCCGGCCTCGATGGCGGCCTCGAGCACGGCATCAGGCGAGCCGGCCGCGGCCTTGAAGCGGATCTCGCCCACGTGCTCGAACATATGCGCGACGGCGCCGGTTGCGGCGAGGTTGCCGCCGTACTTGGTGAAGGCCGCGCGCACGGCGCCGCCGGTGCGGTTGCGATTGTCGGTGAGCGCTTCGGCGATGACGGCCACGCCGCCCGGCGCATAGCCTTCGTAGCGGATCGTCTCGTAGGCTTCGCTGTCTCCGCCCGAAGCCTTCTTGATGGCGCGCTCGATGTTGTCCTTCGGCATGTTCTCGGCGCGCGCCGTCTGGATGGCGAGGCGCAGGCGCGGGTTCATGGCGGGATCGGGCATGCCGGACTTGGCGGCGACCGTGATCTCGCGCGCGAACTTGGCGAACATCTTGGCGCGGGCCGCATCCTTGCGGCCCTTCTTGTGCATGATGTTCTTAAACGCTGAATGGCCAGCCATGAGGGGTTCCAAGACTTCCGGAGGAGGCGCCCCGGGCGGGGCTGTTCGGGTCCGATTTAATGCGGGGCCGCCCCGCGCCGGTCAACCCCCTCCCCCGGTCAAAACGTCCGTATTTCGGGGGGTGCGGCGAGACTTTTGCCCGCGCCCGGTCCCCGAGGGGGCCTCGCGGGGAGGGGCAGAATCAACTAGACTCGCCGGCATGCCGCTTCTGCCCAATCGCGGACCAGGGTGAGCAGGGCTCACCATTGCGCTGAGGGCGGGCTTCGCCCCTTCTCACGCGGTTGCCATAACCTCTCTCTCACATCACCAAAGCGGCTCGGTCGGTTCCAAAACGCCACCGAGCCGCAAACTTTTCACGCGCGTCGCAAGGCCGGTCGCGTCGTCGATCTCGACGGCAAGGCCGGAGACGGTGGCAGGGCCGAGCGACGGCTCGAAGCGCTCGCGCGGCAGGCGCGTGACGAAGCGGTGGATCGGCTCGTCGATGTCCATGCCGAGCACGGAATTGTAGTCGCCGCACATGCCGGCGTCCGACATGTAGGCCGTGCCGTGCGGCAGGATACGCTCGTCCGAGGTCGGCGTGTGGGTGTGCGTGCCGACGACGACGGAGACGCGGCCGTCGAGAAAATGGCCGAGCGCCTGCTTCTCGCTCGTCGCCTCGGCGTGGAAGTCGACGAGGATCACGTCGGCGCCGGATTTCAAGCCGCAGGCGGTGATCTCACGGTCGACGGCGCGGAACGGGCAGTCGATCTCGTTCATGAAGACGCGGCCCATGGCGTTGATGACGAGCACGTCGGCGCCGTTTCTCGCCGGGAAGAGGCCGGCGCCGCGGCCCGGCGTGCCGGGCGGAAAGTTCAACGGGCGGATCAAGCGCTCCTGGCGCTCGATGAAGACCAGCGTCTCCTTCTGATCGAAGGCGTGATTGCCGAGGGTGACGGCGTCGGCGCCGGCGTCGATCAGCTCGAGGTGGATGGCTTCGGTGATGCCGAAGCCGCCGGCCGCGTTCTCGCCGTTGATGACGAGGAAGTCGAGCTTCAAGCTTTCGCGCAGGCGCGGAATCGCCTCGACCGCGGCCTTGCGGCCGGCGCGTCCCACGATATCGCCGAGAAATAGAAGGCGCATCAGGCGTGCTCTCGCTGCGCGGAGGCTAACCGGTCATGAATTGGTGCGTGTCTGGATCCCGTCCGTCCATGCGAAGCATGGCTCCGCCATGACCGGGATGACGTTTGAGATTGTGCAAGCCGCCTGCCTCCTCGCGACGTCACCCCGGCGGAGGCCGGGGCCCAGACAGGTATGTTTCGGGCGCGTGTTGGACGAGTCGGTGCGCGCTCTGGGAGGCTGCCAGTCATTCTTGCTTTCGTTATGCGGCCGGGCACTTCAGCGGGCCGGAAGGGGTCAATATCCAGTCGAGGCGTTCGTCATAGTCGACGTGGGGCACGGCGTCGACCTTCTGCTCGTCGTAGGCAATTCCGATGGAAACGATCGGCTTCAGGGCGCGCAAGCGGGCCAGCGTGCGGTCGTAGAAGCCGCCGCCGTAGCCGAGACGGTAGCCCGCCGTGTCGAAGGCGAGCAGCGGGCCGAGCACGATGTCCGGGTCCAGCACCGGCGCTTCGGGAAGTGGCTCGCGAATACCCCACATGGTTTCCGCCAATGGCTCGCCGGGGGCCCAGCCCCGGAACACCAGCGGCTTGCCCTTGCCTTCCATGACCGGCAGGCAGAGGCGATAGCCTTCGTCCAAGAGGCGGCGCATCAGCGGCGTCGGATCGATCTCCTCGCCGATGGCGAGGAAACCCGAGACGATGGCCGGGGCCGGACGTCCGGCAAAGGCGATGCCGTGGCGGGCAATGGAGTCGGCGGCGGCACTGCCGTGCGCAGCGAAGGCGCGGCCGCGGACGGCTTTCGCCTGCTGGCGCATCTCCTTTTTCAGGGCAGCTACGGACATCGGCGGCAGCGAATCTTTCTAGCCGCGGCCTTGCGGCGAAGGCGGGCAGTCGGAGGGAAAGAAAGTGCCGCGGTGGCCGTTGGAACGTTCGATCTCGCCGGGTCCCTACAAATGTAAGGTGGGCGCCATATGTCCGGGGCCACGGCCCCGGCCAGGGACAGCTCCCAGGCAGATCTTATAGGCCCTGGAGATTCATGTGTTCCTGACGAACCCCGCAGCGCAGCTAACATAGGCAGCGGGCGCGTAAAAAGCGAGGGCTCAGTCGCCCCTATCGACAACACCGTTGAGCGACTCGATGACGCCGTCGATGCGGGCGGCGACCAGGCTTCGGCTCTCCTCCAGGGCGGCGATACGCTGATGGGCCGCCTCCAACTCGGTCTTGAGCCGGCCGCACTCCTGCTCGAGTGCGCGGACACGAGCGTCGGGCGTCGCGGCCGCGCGCGCCGCAGCCGGCTCCTTCGGGCGAGCCGCAGGACGTTTAACCTTTTCCTTTGTCCGCTGAGCCATGAGCCCGATCCGCACCCCTCTTCGCAGACCCTCGAACCCGCGTTGCTCAACGGGGTCCGCCTGAATTGGTCAGCATAGGTAATCTCTCCAGGGCGCGCAAGAAACCAGCCGATCCGCCGACGTTGCAAGTCGTAGCATTTTGGCCGATGCGGCGGGTCGCAGGATTGACAGGGTCGAGTGCGGCCAACTTAATGGCGCCCGCTTGGCGGTCCATCGGCACGCCCGTGTCGTATATGCGTCACCCGCCCAACATAATCAGCCCATTCGATTGGAGGACGTTTCCATGGCACTCAAGGTCGCGATCAACGGATTTGGCCGCATCGGCCGCAATGTGCTGCGCGCGATCTACGAGTCGGGGCGCACCGACATCGACGTGGTGGCGATCAACGATCTGGGGCCGGTCGAGACCAACGCGCATCTCCTGCGCTTCGACAGCGTGCACGGAAAGTTCCCGGGCGAGGTAACGGTCAAAGGCGACAGCATCGACCTCGGACGCGGGCCGATCAAGGTGACGGCGGTCAAGAACCCCGCCGAGCTGCCGCACAAGGAGCTCGGCGTCGAGATCGCGCTCGAATGCACGGGCATCTTCACCAGCAAGGAGAAGGCGTCGGCACATCTCACGGCAGGCGCCAAGCGCGTGCTGGTCTCGGCGCCGGCCGACGGCGCGGACCTCACGGTCGTCTACGGCGTCAACCACGACAAGCTCTCGAAGGATCATCTCGTGGTGTCGAACGCCTCGTGCACGACGAACTGCCTCGCCCCCGTGGCCAAGGTGCTGCACGACCTGGTCGGCATCGAGAAGGGCTTCATGACGACGATCCACAGCTACACCGGCGACCAGCCGACGCTCGATACGCTGCACAAGGACCTCTACCGTGCGCGCGCCGCGGCGCTGTCGATGATCCCGACCACGACCGGCGCGGCCAAGGCCGTCGGCCTGGTGCTCCCGGAGCTCAACGGCAAGCTCGACGGCACGTCGATCCGCGTGCCGACGCCGAACGTGTCGGTCGTCGACTTCAAGTTCATTGCCAAGAACGAGACGACCAAGGACGAGATCAACGCGGGCGTGAAGGCCGCGGCGGCGCAGGCGCTGAAGGGCATCCTGGGCGTCACCGATCAGCCGAACGTGTCCACCGACTTCAACCACGACCCGCGCTCCTCGATCTTCCATCTCGACCAGACCAAGGTGATGGACGGCACGCTGGTGCGCGTCCTCTCCTGGTACGACAACGAGTGGGGCTTCTCGAACCGCATGGCCGACACGGCGGTGGCGATGGGCAAGCTGATCTAGAGCAGCATTTCGTCAGCTTGGCGCGCGGCCTGCCTTTGCGGCGGGCTGCGTGCTTGCGCATGCCCGCTTGTGACCGAAAGCGGATATTCACCAAGGAAGGTAAAAGCGCTAAAGCCGGTCAGGACTAAAGCCACCCAATGACGGGTGATACATGTCCTCTCCGGGATGCTGCGTGAACTCCACGTTCAACCTGTCACGCTCGATGCCAAGTATCTCAATACAATGGGCGCAAAGGGCATCGGCCACGGCCTTACGTTTCTCCAGCGGTCTGCCTTGTCGGATATCGAGCATCAGCATCGAGACAGGCACAGGCTCCCTGCCAACTTCGGCAACCCTCCAGACCGCTCCCTCACCGAGTTCGCGGATGGCTATCGTGATCCGCCGGATGTCGACCGACATCATACGAGAGTAGGTTTCGCACATCGCGGCGGCCAGCCGCTTCTTGTCTTCGGCTTCGAAGCGTCCATTCAAATCGAGCTGAAGATACGGCAATGGGGTCTCCTGCATAACAACGTCGGCGTCGGCCGCCCACCTGCTTTGGTGGGCGGCCCAGGGCGGCTAGGCTGCTGCGGAAGACTTCACACCGTATCGCGCGGCAGGCTTTGCATTGCCGAACTTCTTTGATAGCTCGCGGCGGCCGACTTCCCAGGTCGTCCACGCATCCCCATCGTGGAGCCCAGGAATGGTGACCAACTCACCACTGTCGAGTCCGGCGAGTGCGGCGTCAACGCAATCCTCGGCCGACATGGTGATTGATGCAGTCTTCTGGGCGGCGTATCCGGCGATATCCCAGAACTCCGTTGCCGTGGCGCCGGGCAGGACCGTCTGGATGCGGACGCCCTTGTCAGCGAGATCCTTCTGGAGCGAATGCCCGAAGCTGATGACGTAGGACTTCGAGGCGCTGTACACGCCATTCAGCATCTCGGCCGCCACACCGACTACCGACGCGATGTTGATGATGGTCCCGCTGCCCCGTGCAACGAATGCCGGTGCAACGGCATAGGTGAGCCGTGTCAACGCGGTGATATTCAGCTCAATCATGTCTTCGGCGATATCGGCGCTCGCCTGAAGGATGGATGCGACCGAACCCACGCCCGCATTGTTGACCAGCATGGTAATCGAGTTGTCGTCGCGCAGCAGGGCTTCAATCTTTGCGAGGCTCGCCTTGTCGGACAGGTCAGCTGCAAGGGTCCTGACACTGCGGCCCGTCTCGCCTTCGATGCGCGCCGCAACCTTCTTCAGGCGTTCTTCGTTGCGGGCCACCAGGATTAGATCATAGCCGCGCTTGGCGAGGCGGTCGGCGTAGACTGCACCAATGCCGGACGATGCGCCCGTAACGACGGCTACGCCCTTGGATGTGCTCATGGAATGTCCTCCATCAATCATGTTGATGGGGCTTGTATACGCTTGCCGTCGCGCGTCCGAAATGTCATATATAAGTCGATTTAGGACATGAACTTATGCGCCGTATCACCTTCACCGTCTACCCCGGCACCTCGGTTATCGCCTTAGCCGCCCTCACGGTTTTCGAGACGGCGAACATGTTTTCCGATGAGGCACCCTATGAGTTCCGGTTCGTGTCAGAGGCGGGTGGCGCCGTCCGTACGTCGCTAGGAATGCAGCTGCAAACGGAGCGCTTCCGTGTCGAGCCGGGCGACATTCTCCTGATTGGTGGGGGCACGACGTCGCGCAAGCCACCGAGCCCCGCGCTGCTCGACTTTGTCCAGGCTGCTGCGAAGACCCATCGGCGCGTCGCCGCCATTTGCACGGGGGCGTTCGTCCTGGCGGAGGCCGGTCTCCTCGATGGCCGCCGGGCCACCACTCATTGGATGCATGCGCGTGAATTACAGAAACGGTTTCCCAATGCCAAAATTGATGAAGACCGGATTTTCATGAACGATGGGCCGTTGTGGACATCGGCAGGCATGAGCGCCGGCATTGATCTGGCCTTGGCTCTGGTCGAGGATGACCTGGGCGCAGAAATTGCGAAGTCGGTCGCACGAAAGCTGGTGCTTTATCATCGCCGTGGCGGCGGCCAATCTCAATTTTCCACTTTGCTCGAGCTGTCGCCAAAATCCGACCGTATCCAAACGGCGCTCGCCTATGCGCGTGAACATCTGCACGCGCCACTCAGCGTCCCACAGCTTGCTGAAGCTGCGCATCTTAGCCCAAGGCAATTCAGCCGTGCGTTCCGTGCGGAAACGGGCCAGTCTCCAGCGAAAGCAATTGAGAAGCTGCGCGTGGAAGCGGCAAGGGCTCTTATGGAGCAGAGCAGACATCCCATTGATGTAGTCGCCCAACAAACAGGCTTCAGTGATCGCGACCAGATGCGCCGCGCGTTTCTACGCGCGTTCGGGCAACCGCCACAGACCCTGCGGCGTAACGCGCGAGCGTTCGGGCCGCCATCGGCGGGTTAGGCGTTTGCACCCGATGTCCGTTGCTGGCTCTATGCGGACTTTTTTAGGGGCCGCTACGTGACGTGGCTCGTTCCCTTTATGCGCACCGCGACGTGTCACCGATGTGCACAACTCAGCGCCAGAAGTAGCCGAGAGCGACCAGCACGCCGCCGCCGAGCAGCATCAGCATGGCGATTAGGTTCAGAACCTTGGCGGCGAAGTGGCCGATGACCGTGCCGGCGGCGCGGCGCGCCTTGCCGGTGACGGACGCCTCGCGGGCGATCTCGTTGTACTTTTCCTCGAGCGCGGTCGGGTTCTCGGCCGAGCGCTTGCCGCGCGCCACCTGCCAGGCGCTGTCGAAGGCGGCGCCCGCCAGGTCGTAACGCGAGATGCGCCACATGATGAGGATCGCGAGCAGGGCGATGCCTGCGCCCCAGATCATCATCCATTCGTTGGTGCCAAGAGTGATTGTCGGCATGTGGTCCCCCCAAAGGACTCAGGTTTGCGCCGGGCTTTCGGTCTCAGTCGAGCTTGCGGCAGGCATAGCCGAACTCCCGGATCTTTTTCATGATCGCGCCCGATGAGGTGACTATGCCCTCGATCTTCTCGCGGCCGAGGGCGTAGGGCACGCTTTCCTGGTCGTAG
>JAFKKW010000224.1 GCA_017304275.1 Hyphomicrobiales bacterium
GATGTGCGTCCGGAGCGGTATCTGGCTGAGGCCCGTCTGATCGCGGACTTCCGCGACATGCGCTTTACGCTGGTGCCTCCGCCCGATTGGGCGATGCGGTGGTAACGCCGGGCGAAACTGCGCGGACGCACGCAAAGGGTCGGTGTCAGTTGCCCTGGATGGCCGGGTCAAGCCCGGCCATGGAGTATTGAAGATAAACTTTAGCCGGTGCGGTGAGCGATCGATTGCGGTTGTGCACCGTCGCTTACTGACGCCAGTCTGTCGGCGGCCGCTATGAGAAGCAGGGCTGAGCCGCGCCCACCACCCCCACATTTGCCGGAAATCGAACCGCCCTTCCCTCACACCATGGCCGGGTCACGCCCGGCCATGGTGTTCAGGGATGGCGGTCAACGCTTAGCGCTTAGGCGGCTTTGGCAGTCGCCGGCTTGGCAGCGTCGGCGATGTAGGCCATCGCCGCCTGCACGCCGCCCTTCTTGTGCGGCACGCCCGCGAGCTCGAGCGCCATCTCGACGCCGGTGAGGGCGCCGAGCACGGTCAGCTCGTTGGTGTCGCCCAGGTGGGCGATGCGGAAGGCCTTGCCGGCAAGCCTGTTCAGGCCCGTGCCGAGCGACATGTTGAAGGTCTCAAGCACGAGCTTGCGGAAGTTGTCGGCGTTGTGGCCGTCCGGCATGAGCACCGTGGTGACGGCCGGGCTGTCGTACTTCGCGTCGCGGCAGTTGACCTCGAGGCCCCAGGTGCGGACCGCGATGCGTACCGCCTCGGCGAGCCGCAGATGGCGGGCGAGCACGTTTTCCAAGCCCTCCTCGTTGATGAGGCGGATCGACTCGTCGAGGCCGTAGAGCAGGCTAGTGGCGGGCGTGTAGGGGAAGTAGCCCTCGTCGTTGAATGCCAGCATGTCGCTCCAGGAGAAGAAGGAGCGCGCCAGCGTGGCCGTCTT
Source organism: Hyphomicrobiales bacterium (assembly GCA_017304275.1). GTDB lineage: Bacteria > Pseudomonadota > Alphaproteobacteria > Rhizobiales > Hyphomicrobiaceae > Hyphomicrobium_C. The sequence continues at coordinate 938 of JAFKKW010000224.1, forward strand.
GGAGGCGGCGAGCGCCTTCTCGGAGACGGCGGTGAACGACAGGCCCGGCGGCAGCATCAAGCCCTTTTGCGAGCCCGACACGGTGACGTCGATGCCCCACTCGTCGTGACGCAGGTCCGCGGCGGCGAGGCCCGAGATGGAATCGGTCATGAGCAGCGCCGGGTGCTTGGCGGCGTCGATGGCGCGGCGTATCTCGTCGAGGGGCGTGCAGCAGCCGGTCGAGGTCTCGTTGTGGACGACGCAGACGGCCTTGATGGCCTTCGCCTTGTCATTCTTGAGGTGAGCCTCGATCTCGCCCGCGTCGGCGCCGATGCGCCAGTCGGTCTGGATGACCTCGGCGCGCAGGCCGAGACGGTCCACCATCTGCTTCCAGAGCACGGCGAACTGGCCGGTCTCGACCATCAGCACGCGGTCGCCGGGCGACAGCGTGTTGGTCAACGCGGCTTCCCAGGCGCCGGTGCCGGACGACGGATAGATGATGACG
>JAFKKW010000225.1 GCA_017304275.1 Hyphomicrobiales bacterium
GATGCGCAACACGCTCTCGGGCCTGGACCTCGGCGACATCCAGATCCAGAGCTTCGGCAACGACGCGGACGTGCTGATCCGCATCGAGCAGCAGCCGGGCGAGGAGGACGCGCAGCAGGAGGCGGCCAACAAGGTGCTCACCACCTTGGGCGACAGTTTCGAGCAGCGGCGCATCGAGGTGGTAGGACCGGCGGTGTCGAGCGAGCTCCGGATGACGAGCCTCATCGCCATCCTGGCGGCGATGGTGGCGATCGTTGCCTACGTGTGGGTGCGGTTCGAGTGGCAGTTCTCGGTCGGCGTTCTGCTCGGCCTTGTGCACGACGTGCTGATCACCGCCGGCATCTTCTCGCTGTTCTGGATGCAGTTCGACCTTTCCATCGTGGCGGCGCTGCTCACCATTCTCGGCTATTCGATCAACGACTCGGTCGTCGTGGCGGACCGAATCCGCGAAAATCTGCGCAAGTACAAGAAGATGCCGCTGACCGAGCTGCTCGATCTGTCGATCAACGAGACGCTGTCGCGCACGATCCTGACCGGTGTCACGACCATCGCGGTGCTGCTGGCGCTGTTCTTCCTCGGCGGCGAGGTGATCCGCAACTTCACCTTCGCCATGCTGTTCGGCGTCATCATCGGCACCTACTCGTCGATCTTCGTGTCGGCGCCGCTGATCGACTATCTCGGCATCAAGCGCGACTGGAGCGGCGAGACCGCTGCCAAAGCTTCGGGCGGCGGCGCGACAGTGGCGCGGTCCTAGGCCGGCCGGCGGACGTCCATGGCGGGGCGTGCGCACCTTCCGCAGCAGGTTCCGATCGAGGCCTACGGCAACGGCGGGTTTCGCTTCGGCGGCATGAGCCACAAGGGCTCGATCCTCTGTCTTCCGACCGGCATCTGGGCGTGGTCCGTCGCCTCGATCACGCAGGTGAACCCTGCCACGCTCGACGATGTGCTCGCGCTCGGCGGCGAGATCTCGCTCCTGCTTCTCGGGGCCGGCCCCCATCTCCTGCGTCCGTCGGCGGACGTGCGTGCGGCCTTAGAGCAGGCAGGGATCTGGCTCGAAGCGATGGATACCGGCGCTGCAGCGCGGACCTACAATGTGCTTCTTGCCGAAGGGCGCCCGGTGGCGGCGGCCCTGATCGCGGTGGAGTGAGGCGCGCGGCCCATGAGCGAGACCGGCCCATCTCCGTTCGATGCCGTGCGCGAGGCGGCGCGCACGCACGCCTACGATCGCTATCTCTCGGCGCTGCTCGCGCCGGCGGATGCGCGGGACGATCTCGTCGTGCTCGCGGCCTATCTCGGGGAGATCCGCCGCATCCCGCTGGTCACGCACGATGCCGCGATCGGGGAGATCCGGCTGCAGTGGTGGCGCGACGCGCTGGCATCGGGCGCACCGGGCGGGCATCCGGTGCTGGATGCGCTCCTG
>JAFKKW010000407.1 GCA_017304275.1 Hyphomicrobiales bacterium
CGATATAGAGATCGAGCTCGTCGATACCGGCCAGGAGGCGGCGGCGCGGCTCCGATCCGAAACATTCGATTGTGTGGTCCTCGACCTCAAGCTCCCGGACATGTCGGGCTTCGACCTCCTGCAGGACATCGCGTCGCAGCCGGCCCTGAACGATATTCCCGTGATCGCGTTTACCGGCCGGGAGCTGTCCCCGGACGAGGACGCGAAGCTGCACGCGATGGCGCGCAGTGTCGTCGTGAAAGGCGTGGAATCACCCGAGCGGCTGCTCGACGAAACGGCTCTGTTCCTGCATCGCGTCGTCGACGATCTGCCTCCTGAGAAGCAGCAGATGCTGGAGCGTTTGCACAAGTCCGACGAATCTCTCGAGGGGCGCATGGTTTTGCTCGTCGACGACGACGCCCGCAACCTCTTCGCCCTGAGCAGCGTCCTCGAACGGCGCGGCATGTCCGTGCTGACCGCAACGACGGGTCGCGAGGCGATTGAAAGACTCGAGCAGACCTCGAACGTATCGATCGTGCTGATGGACATCATGATGCCCGAGATGGACGGATATCAAACCATGCAGGCGATCCGCGAGAAGCAGAAATGGCGCAGCCTGCCGATCATCGCGTTGACGGCGAAGGCCATGAAGGGGGATCGCGAGAAATGTCTGGAAGCCGGAGCGTCGGATTATCTCGCGAAGCCAGTCAATACGGAACAACTTCTGACGTCGTTGAGAATATGGCTACATCGCTAAACGATGCCGGCGAGCGATCGGCGTTCAACGTCCTGCTCGTCGACGATCAGCGCGCCAAGCTTCTGAGCTACGAGGCGATCCTCAAGGATCTCGACGAGAACCTCATATCCGTGACAACGGCAAATGAGGCTCTCGCGGTGCTCCTTAAGACGGACGTCGCCGTCGTCCTCGTCGACGTCTGCATGCCCGACCTCGACGGCTTCCAGCTCGTGCAGATGATCCGCGAGCACCCGCGGTTCAAGGATATTGCCGTCATATTCGTCTCGGCCGTGCTCTCGAGCGATTTCGACCGCATCAAGGGCTACGAGTTCGGCGCGGTCGATTATGTGTCCGTGCCGGTCGTCCCTGAAATTCTGCGGGCCAAGGTGCGCGTTTTCATCGAGCTCCACCGCAAGGCGCGTGAGCTCGAGCAGACGGCAATGAGCCTCGAGCAGATCGTGGCCGAGAGAACCGCCGAGCTCGAAGCCTCGACCGCGCAGTTGAAAAAGCGCGAGGAGCAGCTCAGCCAGGCCCTTGCGGCCGCCAGCATGGGGACGTGGCGCCACGACCTCGGATCGCAGATCAGCACCGCCGATGCGGATCTCAACGCGATCCTGGGTCTTGAGCATGCGGAGACGTCGTGCCCGACGTCCGAATGGTTCGCGCGCATTCACGAGGACGATGTGGAGGCCGTCGCCGCGTCATGGCGCAGGGCCGTGTCCGAGCGCGGCCCCTACGAGGCCGAGACGCGCTTCAAGAAGCCCGACGGCTCGATCCGCTGGATCCGCGAGCAGGGCAACTACGTTCCCGGTCACGACGGAATGCCCGGATATCTGACCGGCCTCGCTCTCGATATCACCGAGCGAAGACAGGCCGAGGAAGCCCGCAATCTTCTCATCGAGGAGCTGAACCACCGCGTCAAGAACATGCTTGCGATGGTCCAATCGATCGCGGTTCAGAGCATCACCGACGACAGCCAGAAGGACCGCTTCCTGCCGCGCATCCAGGCCTTGGCGACGGGACACAATCTACTCACGCGGACCCATTGGAAGGGGGCCAGCCTGGTTGGAATTCTCGACGCTCTGTTCAAGCCCTACCGCATCGACACAAGCCGGCTGCGCCTTGTCGGCGGCGACATCATCCTGTCATCGCGCGACTCGATCACGGTATCGCTTGCCGTGCACGAGTTGCTGACCAACGCGGTAAAGTACGGCGCTTATGCGCATGCGACCGGCGCCGTCGATATGAATTGGGCCGTGGAGGCGCCCGCGAAACGTCCCATCTTGCGACTTTCGTGGCGTGAATCCGGTTTCTCGTGTGCACCGCCGGCAACGACGGGGTTCGGCACAAAGCTGCTGACCTCCCTGGCAGCGCAACCTGGCGGTACGTTTTCCTGCGCCTACTCGGATGACGGCGTGCACTGCGAGTTGGCCTTCCCCTTGGAAAGGGTGTCGCAATGAGCGCTCTGCCCGGAAAAAAGATCCTGGTGGTGGAGGACGAGCCGTTGGTCGCGCTGCTTTTGGCTGATTACCTTCAGGAGGCGGGCTGTACGGTGGTCGGCCCTGCCTACGACGTCACCACCGCCTTGCGGCTTTTCGATCATGAATCGCCCGACGCGGCTGTGCTCGACATCAACCTCGGCAGAGCCGAGACGTCGGCTCCCGTTGCGGACGTTCTCGAGCGTGCGGGCATTCCCTTCATTTATGCGACAGGCTACGGCGCGGCCGCGCTGAGGATGAAGGACAAGCACAAGCCCCGTATCGACAAGCCGTTCGACAAGCAAAACCTTCTGCGCATGCTGAGCGCGTGCTTCGATGATGCGTGAGGACCAACGCCGGCCCGAATCGTCCCGCCACATGTCTCTGCATCTACCCGCCGGCAAGGTTGGTCCACGCCGCAAATGCGGCCGCTTGCCCGACAGGGGCGCCCGTCCCGTCCGATAGCGTCCATACCGACGCCTTCGAGATGCGAAAGCGCTTGCCGGTCGCGGATATGCGCACGCCGGCATAGTCCTCGATGATGCCGTCGCGTGTCACGCGCTCGAGAATCCGGGCGCGCTCCTCCTGCAGCATCGTCTCCGCCGAAAAGCGCGAGGGCAGGTGTGTAAATGTCTCGAAGTCCATTTCGAACAGCGCCAACGCCGTCCGGTTGCCGAAAAAGAAGATGGGATCGGGCTCGGTGCCGTGGGCAACGATGGCGACGGACGCCGCCCAAAGCGCCTCGATCGGATCGCCGTTGCTTGGAACAAGCGGTCGGCCCGTCAGCCGTTGATAGCTGTCCCCGATGCACGCGATGCGGCCAAGTTGCTCATGGGTCAGGGAGGGAAGATCCATTGCGAAAACGATCCTGCCGGACGCCGGCTTAGCGCAGACTCCGGGATTAGAAGCGCGAAAGACGAAAAAGGGAGAGGTCGAACGGCGGCGCGCGATCCATCGCCAGATCGGCGAGGATCTCCCCGATCGCGGATGAGAACTTGAACCCGTGCCCGGAGCAGGGCGAGGCGACGATGACCTCCGGCGTGTCGGGCAGGCGATCGAGGATGAAGTGCTCGTCCGGCGTGTTCGTGAACAGGCACGTCCTGAGCGCAAGCACGTCGCCATCGGCATCCGGAAAGAACGCTTTCAGCCCGCGCCGCAGCGCCGCCTCGTCGGTTGCGTTCGGCTCGCGCGAGAGTGTGTCCGCCGGCCCGCGCTCGCCAAGGTGGTGATAGAGCCCGATCTTGAATCCCGGCACGCCCCAGACCGGGAACTGATAGAAGTGGCCGACGTCGCTCTTGAGGTTCGAGACCGGAAACATGCCGAGCCGGAAATGCTCGGGGCGCTTGGGCTGGAACCAGCCGAGGGTTTGCCGCTCGGGCACCGAGATGGGTTTCAGCCCGGCCACGTGCTCGCCGATCCAGGCGCCTGTCGAGAGCACGAGGCGCCGCGCCTGGTAGACATCGCGATCGGTGCGGACCCGCACGCCGCCGCCCGGCAGCACGTCGAAACCCTGCACGGTCTCGCGGGCGCGCAGCACCGCCCCGGCATCCATGGCCAGCTTTGCCGCCGCAACGATCGCGCGTTCCGACGCTACGAAGCCGCCGTCCGGCTGATACACCGCAACGAAGCCGTCAGGCAGCCGGTAGCCGGGAAAGCGCGCCGTCACCTCCCGGGCGGACAGGACCTCATGCGGCAAGGCATGCTCGCGGCAGCTTTCGAGCGACCCCGCGATGACGGCCGACCCCTCCGCGCCGATAGCCAGCGAGCCGGTCACGAAAAGGAGCTGCTCGCCGGCCAGTTGCTCTGTCTCCCGCCAGAGCGAATAGGCGCGTCGCAGGATGGGCACGTAGGACGGGTGCTCGAAGTAGGCCAGCCGGATGATGCGGTGAATGCCGTGCGACGAGCCCATCGCATTCGGGATATCGTAGCGGTCGAGCCCGAGCACCCGCTGACCACGCCGCGCGAGGTGCCAGCAGGTTTGAGCGCCCATCGCGCCCACGCCTGCAACGATCACGTCGAACTGAGCCAAGCCGCGCATCCTTTCTGATCGATCGAACGCTTGCTCTTAATCCGCCCGCGAGATGCCCTCAAGAGGCATCGCCCCGGATCATGCGTCCGCGCGATCAGAGCGCGTTGAGGTAGGCGACCAGCGCGGCCCGCTCGGCGGGCGTCAGCGCGAAGGGCTGGAGTTGCGGCGATTTGCTGGCTGCAGCCTGGCGGAGCGCGAGCCGCTCGGGCGCCACGGGGCGGTCTATGCGCACGCGCCCGCCGCCGCCCTCGTAGAAGCGGACGAGCCCGGCCAGCGCTGGGAAGATGCCGTTGTGCATGTAGGGACCGGTCTCTGCGACATGCCGCAGGGAGGGCGTCAGAAACCGCCCTGCGTCCTGGGCGGCCCCCGTCACGCCGTAGCGTCCGAGATCCTCGAGTGTTCGATTGAAGAAGCTGAGGCCGAGGTTGTGAAACCGGCCGTCGCTGAGCGTCGGCCCGCTATGGCAGTTGGCGCATCCGGCTTTCGTGCGGAAGAGATGCAGCCCCCAGATCTCCGTATCGTTGAGCGCCCTCCTGTCGCCCGTGAGGTAGCGGTCGAAGCGCGTCGGTCGCTCGAGCGTGCGCTGGAACGCGGCCAGCGCCGCCGTGATGGTGTCGAGGCGGATGTCCTCGTGGCCGGTCACCGCGGCGGACGCGGTGCGGTAGCGGTCGACCGCATTGACACGGGCCAGCAGCCCGGCGACGTCATCGTTCGCCATCTCGCGATGATCGGTGAGCGGCGCCAGCGCCTGCTCCTCGAGCGTCACGCTGCGTCCGTCCCAGAAGTAGGGTGTTTTGTATCCCACCGTGAAAAGCGACTGCGCATTGCGCTTGCCTTTCGCGCGCCCGTGACCGAACGGCGTCGGCAGCGCATCGCCCCAGCCGAGCCGCCGGTTGTGACAGCTCTGGCAGGAGAAGTGGCCGGACGCCGACAGCAGCGGATCTTCGAACAACTCGGCTCCGAGACGCGCGAGGTCGCGATCCTTGCCCGCGGGCGAAGCGTGAAGTGCAAGCGGCGCCATCTCGGTGAACTGCGCGCCCGCCAGCAGGCGCGGACGCGGCCACGACGGCGGCGCACCCGAATAGGCCTGACGCAACGCAGCGAGGTCGGCAGCGGTCGGCGCGGCAGGAAAGCGCGCGTCGAGCGGCGGAGCCGACGGTAGAAGCATGACGACCGCAACAACGCAGAGGACGGCGAGGGTTATCCCACTCGCCATCCAACGCGATGCAAGCACTCCGCGTGGCGCGCTTTCAGCCATCAGAACCGTAAGATTGACCCCACCCAATAGCTGCGGCCCATGAGCCAAGGATTGCTGTTGGTCGTCGTTGCATTACCCGGATTATTGAGAATGTTGTTGACCTGGAACTCGATGGCCGCGTTCTCGGTCACGTTGATCTGGCCCATCACATCCAGTGCGAGATAGGAGCTGATGTCCTTGTCGTCCCAGACGTCGTGATTGTGCCCTTCGAAGCTTTGATTGAGCCCGGTATCATAGACACCTTGATAGCCGAAGTTATATCCGAGACTTACGCCCACCAGCAACAGATCATCGAACCAGTTCGTCGACAGAGTCGCACTCACGCGAACCGGGATATCGAGATTGCCCGTCACCTCGGTGAATGAATACGGCGTGTACGACTGCCCCTTGTACAGGATGTAGACGTCCCCGTCGTAGTCGTCGTGATACGTATTGCGCGACGTATTCTGCTCCGACCATGTGATGGTTCCCGTCAGTGCCGCGGCGCTGAGGAAGAACGGCGTATCGAGGTTGTTCCAATACTTCGTGTACTCGGCAACCGCTGACCGATAGAAGGCCGATCCCTCGTTCCCCAGCATGTAGCAGTTGGAAACGCCGGGGCAGGCCTCGCGCGAGAAGCGATCCTCGGCGTAGCGTTCGAGATATCTCAGCCGAACCTGCCCGCCAAACAGCGGCTCCTTGATCCTGACGGTCCCGGTGTACTCGTCCGTATAGGGTGTATCCACGTCGGAGGCCTTGTAGCCGTAATACGCCCAGTCCGGATTGTTGGTTTTCCACTCCGACAATGTGCCATCAGCGTTTCGGGTTCGCGAATAAACAGGCCACCCGCGCGGCTGCTGGTCGCGGATAGCATAATAAAGCGTCTCGCCCTGATAGTAGCGATTGTACCCGCCGGAAATGCTGAGCCCGTCGATGGGCGTAACAGTGGCGGCAAGACGTGGCGCGATATTCAGGTTCTTGAAGTAGTCCTCGTAATCGACACGCACGCCCGCGCGGATGTTGAACCACCCCAGCGTCTGATCGAGCTCCGCATAGGTGTGGATGGCGTTGACAGTCTCGGTGATGTCGAACGCCGGATAGATGTTGCGGCTGCTCATGAACTGTTCCGTCGTGCAGCCGTCATCGTTAAGCGGACAAATGATCGTCGTGCCTGTGGGCGCGACCGTTGTTAAGCCGTACATCGTGTAGTCTTCCAGGCGTGCGCGATTGCCTTCGACCGATTTCGCCTCGCCGCCGATCTTGAAGCCGCCGTAGAGCAGAGCGCCGGTCAAGTGAGCCTGAAAGCCGAGGTCGTCCTGCCCTTGCCGCATGTCGGCATATCCGCCTTCGCGGCACACCGTGTTCGACGAGGAGTTCGCGTTCGGCAACGTTTCGATCGGTACCGGGCGGCACCAGTCCTTCAGCAGGACGGAGTCGAATGTCTCGAGCCACGTGAAGTCCGTGCTGGCATTGCGTACGCGGGTGGTGCCGCGCCAGTTCCAAACCGTATCTCCAGGGGAGGCGTTCTCGGTGTCGCTTGAATTGTAATAGACGCGGCTCTTGAGCTTGACGTTTTCGAGTCCGACGTCGGCGAGAGCCAGTCCCGGCAGATCGGTCTTGTATTCGAGCTGCGTCGAAGACGACTTGCCCTGAACCTCGATGCTGAGATCGCGATAGGCATAGCTCTCCCAGTACTGGGTGTAGTCGGTGAATGAGGAATCGAGCGTGAACTTTCCGATGCCCGTCTTGAGTGTAAATGCGCCGCGGAAGAAGTTGTTCTCGGAATCTTCGGTGACGAAACCGTCGTAGAGCGTGTAGTCCTTCTGCTTGATCGTCTCCGCCGTCTTGCGGCTGGCCTGGGCGATGAATGCCAGATCGGTGGTGATCGGCGCGCCAAGCGAAACGGCGAGGTTGTTCTTCTCGAACGACGGCTCAACGCGGTTGAGTGGGTTGGTTCCCGTCGGCGTGCCGAGGATATAGTTTACCATGTCGTCGGTATGACGGCTGTAGTTGACCGACGCGCGATAGCGGTCGGTCGGCGGCTTGGCCAGGTCGTACATCACCACACCGCCCATGAACTCGCCGTATTCGGCCGAGGCGTTGCTGTCGATGATAGTGGCCTTGGAAAGAAACTCAGATGGAACGTAGATCTGCTGCGGATGAAGGCCGAAGACCACGTCGGCATTCGGAGTAACCGTGGAATCCGAGAGCGGATCCTGATTTCGCTCCACTGGACCGGTGATGTTGTTGATGCCCACACCGTTCAGGCTGAAGTTGTTCTCGTAGGTGCGCCCACCATTGATGGAAAGCAGCAGCGGCCGGGTATCGATCAGAGATTGGCCATCGACGCCTGCGTTCGTCGACGCATCGTTCTGATATTGCACGTTCGGAACATTGCGCAGGAAGCTGTTCGCATCGCCACTACCATCGG
>JAFKKW010000408.1 GCA_017304275.1 Hyphomicrobiales bacterium
GCGTCATCCGGCGGGCTCAAAAGCGCGGCAAGCGCGCTCCCGAACGGGGCTTCCGTGATCTCGGCCCGCGCGCCTTCGACGGCGATGGCGGGACCCAGAGCGTCCGCCATCATCCAGGTCGTCGATGTCCCCGCGATGCGAAGTCGCACGACGGGCAGCCTCGCAACGTGAGCGTCGAAGAGATTGCCGGCGATCTTCAGGACGTGCGGCGCACGGTGATATTGTTTGAGCGCCAGACTAACAGCGTCGGCGTCCCAACTTAGCGCCAGCAGCCGGCGCACGAGGGCGGCCGCAATGTCCGGATCCACGTTCGGATCATGCGCCAGCATGGCAATTGCGAGCGCGATGGACGCCCGCTCGTCGGACTCCCCGGTCGCGTCGTTGAGCCGGTTCAACGCCGCGAGGCTCGGGGGCAATGTCCGTGCGGCATCGCCCCCGAGCGTGTGGCCGGCGAGCAGCAGGGACTTTGCCAACCAACGCGGGACCGCGAGGCACGCCTGCTCGAGCGATGACAACAGCAATTCCACTTTGAGCGGCGTGACCCGCGACCAGTCGATGGCGGGCAGGATGACTCGCTGGCGCACGCATTCCGGCGCGGCCGCAATGGCGGCGTCCACGATCTCGTCGATCTCATTCTGCGGGGTCGAGACCGGGGGCGACTGCCGCCGTCCGCGCGCTCTGGCTACCTGCTTCTTGTTCAGAAAGGCCGGCGGCATTCTGATTTTCCTCAGATCATATGCTCGCCGCCCGTGACGAGCAGATTTGCACCTGTGATGAACGACGCGTAAGGCGAGGCAAGCATCAGCGCCGCGCCCGCGATGTCTTCAGGCTGCGCAAGGCGTCGCAGCGGCGTGCGTGCAACCGCCATCTCCCGCATCCGCTCCGGCACGTTGGCGACGAGGTCGGTCTCGACCATGGAGGGTGAGATCGCGTTCACGCTGATCCCGTCCGGCCCCAGCTCCTGCGCAAGGTTCTTGCTCATCGCCAGGAGCGCACTTTTGGCCGTGACATAGGGCAGCCAGTTGTGCGCTGTCCGACCGAGGGCAGCCGACGACAGGATCATGATGATCCGCCCGCGGCGGCGCTTGAGAGCCGGGAGCGCCGCCTGCGTGACGCAAAAGGCGCTGCCGACGACTTGATCGTAGGTTGTGGAAAGATCGGACCAGGCAAGGCGCGAGAACGGCGCCGACAGAATTTTGGGACCGGCATTGTTGACGAGGACGTCGAGGTCGCCCTCGGCCGTCGCCTCGTCCATCATCCGCGCGACGTCCTCCGGGCGTGTGACGTCGGCCTGGATCGCGCGGCAGGCGCCGCCGCCGTCCTGGATCTCGCGTGCCAGCGTCTCGGCGGCGAGTCGGCTCTTGTTGTAGTTGATCCACACCTTGGCGCCGTGCTGGCCGAAAAGGCGCGCTACGGCCCGGCCGATGCCGCGTGAAGCTCCGGTGACGAGCGCTACACGCCCGTCGAGAAGGCGCGATGCGTCCGTGTGGACCGCCGGGCGCTCTTCCTCGTCCGGCTCGGTAAGCCGCAACACCTTTACCGTCGCCGTCCCGCGCATGACGCAATCCGCGTTTGCGCGCAGGATCTCGGTCCGCAATGTGACGAGCCGCGTGTCCGGATCGATCGTCTCGATGGTCGCGCACGCCTCCACCGTGTCGCCGATGAAGACCGGCCTCGTGAACTCGATGCTTTGCGAGACATAAAGGGCGCCCCGGCCGGGGAGCTTCATGCCGACCAGCGTCGAAAGCAGGCTGGCGTGGAGAAATCCGTGCACCACGCGCTGGCCGAACTCGGTGCGCGCGGCGAACTCGTCGTCCACGTGCAACGCATTGTGATCGCCGGAAAGCCGCGCGAAGGCCGCAACATCCTCCGCCGTGATCGTGCGGGCGAGGCGCTCGCTCTGGCCGATCTTCAGCGCCAGGAGGCGGTCTGATGCACGCGGGGTCATGGAAGGCGTTCGATCCGGTTGTCTTGACCTGACAAAGCGATAGCCGCGGCCATCTCTCCCGGATTTGACTTCTGTTAAGCGGTCGGACGAGCCCCGCTGCTAGTAGCCGGAGAGGCCCGCGCATCGGCCCGGAAGGGACGGCGCGGGCGGTGAGGTTGTCATTCCGGAGCATGCTAATGGCCTCAACCTTTGAAACCGTTTCCGGCATCATCTCGTCGAGCAGCGACGTTCCCTTGGAAAAGATCACGCCGCAAAGCCATGTGAAAGAAGACCTGGGCGTCGACAGCCTGGCCTTCCTCGACATCGCCTTCGAGATCGACCAGACGTTCGGAATCAAGCTTCCCGTCGAGGACTGGATCGCCCGCGTCAACGAAGGCAAGGACAAGGACGAAGACTACTTCATTGTCGGCAACCTCTGCGCTCAGATCGATTCCCTGCGCGTCGCTGCCGCCGAATAGGGCGGATGCCGGCCATGCGCCTCGAATACTTCCAGATGCTGGACGGAATCGAGAAGCTTGATCGAGATCAGGCGTCGCTCGTGGCGGTGGCGCACGTGCCTTCCGACAGCCCGGTTTTCGAAGGACACTTTCCCGGTCATCCCATCATGCCGGGCGTGCTCATGCTCGAGACCATGGCGCAGGCCGCCGGATACCTGCTCATGACGCTCGACGGCTTCAACCGCATGCCATTCTTCGCCGGCGTCAAGACGGCGGGATTCCGTGCCTTCGTACACCCCGGCTCGACGCTGAAAGTGAACGCGTCGCGCCTCCACGCGGGCTCGGGCTACGCGATCGTAGCGGCAAGTCTCGATTGCCACGGCACGCGTGTCAGCGATGCCCAGCTCACCATGCGCACCATGCCCTTTCCTTCCGACGCCCTCGCACGTCACGTCCGGCAGGAAGGCAAAAGACTTGGCCTTGCAGAAGTGGAGGCCGAATGATGCGACGCGCACGCGACCACGCGTGGATCACGGGCATCGGGCTGATCAGCTCCTTGGGTCACGACACGGCGGCGCATTGGCAGAAGCTCAACGGTTCGTGCACGCCGCGGCCCGTCATCGACCCGCAGCGCTTCGCGCCCTACACGATCCATCCGCTTGCGGCCATCGACTTCGCCAAGCAGATCCCCCGCACCAGCGACCAGCGCCAGATGGAACGCTGGCAGAAGATCGGCGTCTACGCCGCGGGGCTCGCGCTGGCGGACGCAAAGCTTGCCGGTGACGAAGATCTGCTCGAGTGCACCAATCTTTGCATCGCCGCCGGCAATGGCGAGCGTGATCTCGCACTCGATGCGCGCATACTCGCCGCGGCTGGTCCGGGCGGTGCGGAGGGCGCCTACCTCAATCAATCTCTGACGGCGGGGCTGAGGCCCACGCTTTATCTCGGACAACTTTCGAACCTCCTCGCGGGCAATATCTCGATTGTCCACAAGGCAACGGGCTCGTCGCGCACGTTCAAGGGTGAGGAGATGGCCGGCGTATCGGCTGTTGCCGATGCGGTCGCGAGGATCGAGGCCGGCGAGGGCGAGTTGTTCCTCGTCGGCGGCGCGCTGAATGCCGAGCGCGAGGATGCACTCTTGGCCTGCGAGCTGTCCGGCGCCCTCTACCAGGATCTTTACAGCTCCGTCTGGCAGCGCCGCGCCCAGGGAGGTGGCGTCATACCGGGCAGTCTCGGCGCCTTTCTCGTTTTGGAGTCCGCCCGGCACGCCCGCCGGCGGGGCGCCATGCCGTACGCGCGCGTTTCGGACGTCCTCTCGAGCCGCTCGCGGCGGGGGCGCGGCGACGTCGCGGCCGCCGCAGCCGGTCTTTTCAGCCGCCTCGGCCTTAACCCGAAAGGCGGCGATCTCGGCATTCTCTCCGGCGCAAGCGGGGCCGAGCCTGCCACAACGGAGGAACGGCAGTTCATCGCCGGTCTCGCGCAGCGAGGCGTGACTCCGGTCGTGCGCGCCTGGGGCAGCGTGCTCGGCCATTCCCTGGAGGCTCATTTCATTGCAGGGCTTGCGCTCGCGGCGTTGGCCATCTCGAACGAGGCCTTCTATCCGCCCTTCGACACGTCCGAGGTCGAGAGCGCGCACGACGTCTGTCCCGACCGCGTCCTCGTCACCACCTTCGGGCATTGGCGCGGCGAGGGCATGGCGCTGGCGCAGTCGGCATGGTGAGGGCGACCGGCATGGGCAGTCGGATGCTTGACGCGAAAGGCCGCCCGGTGGTGGTGGTCACAGGCATCGGTCTCGTGACCTCGCTCGGCGTCGGCGCAAGAGCGTCTTGGGAGCGTCTGGTATCCGGGCAATCGGGCGTGAAGCCCATCACGCGCTTTTCCACTGACGGACTTCGGACCACCATTGCCGGCACAGTCGACGCGTTCGACATCACGCCCCTGTCGGCCCACGACTTGTCGCTGACCATGGCCGAGGTCGCCGCCAGCGAGGCCATCGCTCAGGCCGGCATCGGACGCGCGGGTCATTTTCCCGGCCCGCTGATCGTCGCCACGCCTCCATCGGAGCTCGAATGGCCGCATTTAAACCGGCTGCTGGAGGGTCCCTCTGACGCAGGGCTCGCAGGTTATCAACGCATCCTCGCCAATGCCCGCAGCGGCGCTTTCGCCGATCTGGCGCGGCACGTCCGTTTCGCCGCCATCGCGGACAGCCTGCAGCAGCGGTTCGGCACGGAGGGCGAGCCGCTTTCGGTCTGCACCGCCTGCGCCTCGGGGGCGACCACCATCCAACTCGGCCTTGAAGCCATCCGCCGCGGCCGGACCGAGGCGGCCCTTTGCATCGGCACCGACGCCACCGTGCATCCCGAAGGATTGATCCGCTTCTCTCTTCTGTCCGCGCTGTCGACGGCGAACGAATTCCCGCACAAGGCTTCGAAGCCGTTCTCGAAAAGGCGGGACGGCTTCGTCATGGCCGAAGGCGCGGGCGCCCTGGTGCTCGAATCCTATGACGCGGCGAAAGCCCGCGGTGCGCGAGTTCTGGCCGTCGTGCTCGGCTGCGGCGAGAAGGCCGATGACTACCACCGTACGCGCTCGCGACCCGATGGCGCGGCGATCATCGGCGCCATCCGCAAGACCCTCGACGACGCCTGCGTCGCACCGGACGAGATCGACTACATCAACGCTCACGGCACCAGCACGCCCGAGAACGACAAGATGGAGTACGTATCGCTGCACGCCGTGCTCGGCGACCACCTTGCGCGGACGCCGATCAGCTCCAACAAGTCCATGGTCGGCCACACGCTGATCGCGGCCGGATCGGTGGAGGCGGTGTTTTCCGTCATGACCATCGGCGCCGGGGTGCTGCCGCCGACCATCAACTACGACGAGCCCGATCCGGACGTTCCGTTGGACGTGGTGCCCAACGTCAGCCGGCCGGCCCGTGTCTCCACCATTCTCTCCAATTCGTTCGGCTTCGGCGGCCAGAACGTATGCGTCGTCTTCTCTGGAGAGCCGGCATGAGGGAACGCGCAAAAGGCTCCGCACGGATCGGAAAGGACATGCAGCATGTACGGTAGCGAGGGCGTCCGCCTGCGTCCGACGACGGCACGGGCAGCCGAGCTGCGCGGCCAGCGCCATATCGTGGTTGGTTCGGTCGATAACCCGCCGCCGCCCGGCCCGGACGAGATAACGGTCCGCATCCGCGCCGTCGCGCTCAACCATATCGACGTCTGGAGCTGGCGCGGCATGGCCTTCGCCAAGCGCACGTTGCCGATCGTGCTCGGCGCGGAGGCCGCGGGCGAGGTGATCGCCGTAGGCGATCAGGTCGACCATCTCTGCCGCGGCGATCTGGTGGCGCTTTACGGCGCAAGGACCTGCGGCGCATGCGCGCCATGCCGCGAAGGCCGCGACAACTTCTGCGAAGGCACGCCGGCCATGTACGGCTTTCACATCGACGGCTTCCTGCGCGAGCGCGTCAATGTGCCGGCCCGCATCGCCGTCAAGGCGCCGGAAAGCCTCGACGCGACCGCCGCCGCCATGGCGCCGATCACGTTCGGCACCGTCGAGCACATGCTGTTCGACAACGCCCGCCTCGAAGCCGGCGAGACGGTGCTCGTTCACGCGGGAGGCAGCGGCATTGGAACCGCCGCGATCCAGCTTGCAAAAGCCGCCGGCGCGACCGTGATCACCACCGTGGGCAGCGCCGATAAGGCGAAAAAGGCTGTGGCGCTCGGCGCCGACCACGTCATCAACTACCGCGAGGAGCGCTTCGAAGGCCGCGTGCGCAAAATAACCGGGCGCCGGGGCGTGGACGTGGTGTTTGAGCACGTGGGGCCTGAGACGTGGGAAGGCAGCGTCATGTCGCTCAAGCGCGGCGGACGGCTCGTGACCTGCGGATCGACCACCGGCGTGACGGCCCGCACCAACCTCTATCTGCTGTTCCAGCATCAGTTGCGCCTCATCGGCAGCTTCGGATGCCGCATGAGCAACATGGCGAGCGTCATGCAGAAGATGGCCGCGGGCCTCGTCGCGCCGACAATCGACAGCATCATTCGCCTCGACGAGATCGATACGGGCCTGGCGCGGCTCGAGGCGCGTGATGTGTTCGGCAAGATCGTGGTGACACTTTAGCGAGCCGGAATCCGGGACGAGATCGATGGTGGATGAAAACGAGGTCTGGATCACGGGTATCGGTCTCGTGAGCTCGCTCGGTGCCGATGCCAGGGAGCATGCCGAGAAGCTCTTCGTACGCGATACCGAGATCGCTCCGGTTGTCGACGAGACGCGTTACGCCCCGTACGCCGTGCATCCCCTGGTCCCGCTCGATTTTTCAAGCCAGATCCTGAGGAAGAGCGATCAGAAGCAGATGGAGCTCTGGCAGCGCATCGGCGTCTATGCCGCCGGGCTCGCGTTATCGGACGCGGGCATTGCCGGCGATGCCGCGCTGCTCGACCGCACGGATCTCGTCGTCGCGGCGGGAAGCGGCGAGCGCGACACCAAGGTCGACTGCGAGGTGCTCGAGAGGCTCGGCTCGCGCGAGGATGCCGCGCTGCTTGCCAAGGAAGTTCTGCCGAGCGCGCTCCGCCCGACGCTGTTCCTCGCGCAACTCTCCAACATGCTCGCCGGAAACATCTCCATCGTCCACAACGTGACCGGCTCCTCGCGCACGTTTATGGGCGAGGAGATGGCCGGCCTCGCGGCGATCGAGAATGCGTTCCGCCGCATCCGCGCCGGACAGGCCGACCGCATCCTCGTCGGCGGGGCGCTCAACGCCGAGCGGGAAGATCTGCTGCTCGGCTACGAGATCGGCCACAATCTGTGGCGTGGTCCGCACCGGCCTGTGTGGGAGCGTGGTGAGAAGGGCGGCGGCTTCATTCCCGGCAGCATCGGAGCGTTCGTCGTGCTCGAGGCGCGGGCGTGCGCTGAGGAGAGGAGCGCAAAACCCTATGCGCGCATCGCGGCCGTGGAGACCGACCGGACAAACCGCGAGCCGGGACAGGTGGTGCACGCGCTGATGCAGCTTTTTGCGCGCCTCGACGTCGGCCGCGATCCAAGCAGGACGTTGCTCGCGCTGAGCGGGGCGAGCGGTGTCGAGCCGGCGAGCGCAGAGGAGCGGGTCTTTCTCGCCTCTCTTGCTGCAGAGAACCCGGGGATGACGGCGCGGGCCTATGGCAGCCTGCTCGGGCACGGCGTCGAGGCGCACTTCCCCCTGGGGATTGCACTCGCGGCGCTGGCGCTTGCGCGCGGTTCTGCGCCGCCTCCTTTCGGGCAACCCGACATAGAGCGGCCGTTCTCCGGCGCGGTCGCGCGCGTGCTCGTAACCGGGGTCGGCCATTGGCGCGGCGAGGGACTTGCGCTTCTCGAGGCCATCCAGTGAGGACGCCATGAGCGACGCCTACCAGGACAACAAGGGCCGCCCACGGGTCGTCGTGACGGGCATGGGACTCGTCACGTCGCTCGGACAGGGAAAGGC
>JAFKKW010000226.1 GCA_017304275.1 Hyphomicrobiales bacterium
GAACGTGCCGCTCGCCGCCGCGGCGGCAGCGGAGGCCGTCGCGCCGGTCCGTCCGGGCCCCAAGGCGCTCGCGGTCGCGCAGGACCGCCTCGAGGAGAAGACGTTCATCAGCGCGCTCGGCATCCCCGTCGCGCCGTTCGCACCCGTCGATGACGATGCATCAATCGAAGCCGCGCGACGCGCCATTGGCGACACCGGCATCCTGAAAACGCGCCGCCTCGGCTACGACGGCAAAGGACAGGTGCGGATCAAGACCGCCGCCGAGTTCGCGCCTGGTTTTGATGCTTTGAAACGCGCACCCTCCGTGCTTGAGGGTCTCGTTCCGTTTGCCTACGAGGTCTCCGTACTGGTCGTGCGCGGACTCGACGGCCAAACGCGCTTCTACGACATCCCGCTCAACACGCATAAGGACGGCATCCTCGACACCTCGACCGTCCCCTCGCCGCTGCCCTCGGCCCACGCCGACCGTGCCCGCGAGATCGCAGGCGCCATCGCCGCGGCCCTCGGCTATGTCGGCGTTCTCGGTGTCGAGATGTTCTATGTGCCGGACGCCGCCGAGCCGCTGGTCGTCAACGAGATCGCGCCACGCGTTCACAATTCCGGCCACTGGACCATGGACGCCTGCCTCGTCAGCCAGTTCGAGAACCACATCCGCGCGGTCGCCGGCTGGCCGCTGGGGTCCACCGCCCGCCATTCCGACGTAGTGATGACCAACCTCATCGGCGCCGACGTGGAACAATGGCCCGAAATCGCCGCCGAGCCGGACGCCGCCCTGCACCTCTACGGCAAGCCCGACGCCCGTCCGGGCCGCAAGATGGGCCACGTGAACAGGCTCAAAAAGCCATCGTAGGCCAAAAAAGCGCTGATTCCCGCGGGTGTCCCCGTGGACAAGCCTCGCGACCTTTGATAGAAGCCAGCCAAATCCAGAGCGCTCGGAGCGCCGGTGGGGCACCCGCCGGAGCTTGAGGGCGCACTTATTTCAGCTTATTAGAACCAGAGGTCACCGCTTGCAGGTACTCGTTCGCGACAACAACGTCGACCAGGCCCTCAAGGCGCTCAAGAAGAAGATGCAGCGCGAGGGTATTTTCCGCGAGATGAAGCTGCGGAACTATTTCGAGAAGCCCTCCGAGAAGAAAGCCCGCGAGAAAGCCGAGGCCGTGCGCCGCGCCCGCAAGCTCGCGCGCAAGAAGCTGCAGCGCGAGGGTCTCCTCCCCGGCAAGCCCGCGGCAGCCCGCGGTGCCAAGGGGCCCGGCCGTGGCGGTCCCGGTGGTGCACGCCCCGCAGGTGGCGGCTTCGGCGGCAATAGCGGCAGCAGCAGCGGTGGCTTCGGCGGCAACAGCGGCGGCGGTTTCGGCAACCGCTGAGCCTGAAATTTCCTGACAGGAATTCGTTCGCCGTCGGCTGATAGTC
>JAFKKW010000409.1 GCA_017304275.1 Hyphomicrobiales bacterium
AAGGACTTCCGGCTCGACAAGCTCGCGGGGCGGCAGCTCTACTTCGCGCCGCTCGATGCCGTCGCGACAGGGGGGATCGCCGCGCACTGGCAGCGGCTGACGGGACATCATCCCGGTGCCGCCGCCGTGCTCGAGGTGAAGGGGCGCCGGGTGCACGTGCCGCGGGCCGCGATGGGGGTGGCGCGCTTCACGTTCGCCGATCTCTGCGAGGCGCCGCTCGGGTCGCTCGACTATCTCGAAATCGCGCGCGCCTACCATACCATCGTGCTCGAGGACGTACCGGTGCTCACGCCCGACCGGCGCAACGCCGCGCGCCGGCTCATCCATCTCATCGACACGCTCTACGACAACCGGAACTGCCTGATCGTCTCGGCCGAGGCCGAGCCCGACCAGCTCTACCGCGAAGGGGATGGGGCGGCCCTTTTCGAGCGGACCGCGTCGCGGCTGATGGAGATGCGCAGCGAGGCCTATCTGGCGCGGAACGGGAGCCCATCGGCTGCCGATTGAGCCCCGAAGCCGCGTTTGGGCTTGTCCTGCCTCCTGCCTCGCGAGGTCGTGCTCCGACTTCCGTTGGACTTGAGCCCCTGTCCGTTTCATCCTACCAAGGCCAAGTTTCCTCCGCCGGGGGTGAGCCGGCTACGGAGCCATCGGGATCAGCCTCACCGAGACACGTACGTTCAAACATAATCCTCACACAAAAACGGGCCCGGCTCCGGGCCACAGCCTCCAGGGAGAATGGTTCATGGCGCGGACGAAGATCGCGTTGATCGGCGGCGGAATGATCGGCGGCACGCTGGCTCACCTCATCGGACTGAAGGAACTCGGCGACGTCGTCCTGTTCGATATCGCGGAAGGGTTGCCGCAGGGCAAGGCGCTCGATATCGCGCAATCCGGCGCGGTCGAGGGCTTCAATTGCACGCTCAAGGGCACCAACGCGTACGCGGATATCGAAGGGGCGAGCGTGTGCATCGTCACCGCCGGCGTGCCGCGCAAGCCCGGCATGAGCCGCGACGACCTGATCGGAATCAACCTCAAGGTCATGGAGCAGGTCGGCGCCGGCATCCGCAAGTATGCCCCGAACGCGTTCGTGATCTGCATCACCAATCCGCTCGACGCCATGGTGTGGGCTCTGCAACGGTCTTCGGGACTGCCGCGCAACATGGTGGTCGGCATGGCGGGCGTGCTGGATACGGCGCGCTTCCGCCACTTCCTCGCGGAGGAGTTCCGCGTCTCGGTCGAGGACGTGTCCGCATTCGTGCTCGGCGGCCATGGCGACGACATGGTGCCGCTGGTTCGCTATTCCTCCGTTGGCGGCATCCCGCTGCCGGACCTGGTGCGCATGGGCTGGATCCGCCAGGAGCGCCTCGATCAGATCGTCGACCGCACGCGCAAGGGCGGCGGCGAGATCGTCGCTCTGCTCAAGACGGGGTCGGCCTACTACGCGCCGGCCGCTTCGGCCATCGCCATGGCCGAGAGCTTCCTCAAGGACAAAAAGCGCGTGCTGCCATGCGCCGCGTACCTCAACGGGGAATACGGTGTTAAGGGATTGTACGTGGGCGTGCCGACGATCATCGGCGAGGGCGGGACGGAGCGCGTGGTCGAAATCGACCTCAACTCCGCCGAGCGCTCGATGCTCATGAAATCGATCGAATCCGTCAAGGGTCTGGTCGACGCCTGCATCAAGATCAACCCGCAGCTCGGCGCCTAGCGGCGCCCGGCCTGCACCAGCCGACGCGGGGTACGGACGGGTTCTCTCTATCAAGTGCGGCCTCCCCCAGGCCGCATGCCCCTCCGTGCCGCGCCCTTTGTCGTTTCCTTCGAGGGATCACGCGGAACCATGAACATCCACGAACACCAGGCCAAGGATCTCTTGAGGCAGTACGGCGTGCCGACCTCGGGCGGCGGCGCGGCCTTTACGCCGGAGGATGCGGAAAAGATCGCCGCCGGCATCGAGACCGAGGTGCGGGTCGTCAAGGCGCAGATCCACGCCGGCGGGCGCGGCAAGGGCCGCTTCAAGGAGCCGGAGGCCGGCGAGCAGGGCGGCGTGCGGTTCGCCAAGTCGCCCGCGGAAGCCAAGGCGCTGGCCGCGCAGATGCTCGGCAAGACGCTGGTCACGGTGCAGACGGGTCCTGCGGGCCGTGTCGTGCGGCGGATCTACATCACGGAAGCTGCCAGCATCGACCGCGAGCTCTATCTCTCGGCGCTGGTCGACCGCGCCAGCTCGCGCATCGCCTTCATCGCCTCCACCGAAGGCGGCATGGACATCGAGAAGGTGGCGCACGAAACGCCGGACAAGATCCTGACGCTCACCATCGATCCGGCCACGGGGCTGATGCCGTTCCATTCGCGCAAGATCGCGTTCGCCCTCGGGCTCAAGGGCGAGCAGGTCAAGGAGTGCGCGAAGATGATCGAGGGCCTTTACCGGCTGCTCAACGACAAGGACGTCAGCCTGCTCGAGATCAATCCGCTGATCGTGACCAAGGACGGCCACCTTTCGGCTCTCGACGCCAAGATCTCGTTCGACGGTAACGCCGTCTTCCGCCATCCGGACATCGCGGCGCTGCGCGACGAGACCGAGGAAGACCCGATGGAGATCGAGGCGGCGAAGTACGAGCTCAGCTACATCAAGCTCGACGGCTCGATCGGATGCATGGTCAACGGCGCCGGCCTCGCCATGGCGACGATGGACATCATCAAGCTCTACGGCGCGGAGCCTGCGAACTTCCTCGACGTCGGCGGTGGCGCCTCGAAGGAGAAAGTGCAGGCGGCGTTCAAGATCATCCTGTCGGACCCTTCGGTGCGCGGGATCCTGGTCAACATCTTCGGCGGCATCATGCGTTGCGACATCATCGCCGAGGGCATCGTCGCCGCGGCGCGCGAGATGGCGATCACGGTGCCGCTGGTCGTGCGGCTCGAGGGCACCAACGTCGACCTCGGCAAGGAGATCCTGGCCAAGAGCGGTCTTGCGATCGTGCCGGCCGACGACCTCGCGGACGCCGCCGCCAAGATCACGTCTGCGATCAAGGCGGCAGCCTGAGCCGCAGACTGCTTTCGCCCTTCCTTCGACTTGCCGCGATAAGAGACACACAGCACATGGCCATTCTCGTCGACGCGTCCACGGTTACGATCTGCCAGGGCCTCACCGGCAGCCAGGGGACGTTCCACACCAAGCAGGCGCGCAGCTACGGCACCAAGGTGGCCGGCGGCGTGACGCCGGGCAAGGGCGGCACCACGCCCGCCGATCCCGAGCTTGCGGATCTGCCGCTGTTCAACACCGTGATCGATGCCAAGGCGAAGACGGGTGCCACGGCAACGGCGATCTACGTGCCGCCGCCGTTTGCCGCTGATGCCATCCTGGAGGCCATCGACGCCGAGATGCCGCTGATCGTCTGCATCACGGAGGGCATCCCGGTGCTCGACATGGTGCGCGTCAAGCGGGCGCTGGCGGGCTCCAAGTCGCGGCTGATCGGACCCAACTGTCCGGGCGTGCTGACACCCAAGGCGTGCAAGATCGGCATCATGCCGGGCAACATCTTCAAGAAGGGCACGGTCGGAATCGTCTCGCGGTCGGGAACGCTGACGTACGAGGCCGTCAAGCAGACGACGGACGCGGGGCTCGGCCAGTCGACGGCGGTCGGCATCGGCGGCGATCCGGTCAAGGGCACCGAGTTCATCGACGTGCTCGAGCTGTTTCTGGCCGATCCCGATACGCATTCGATCATCATGATCGGCGAGATCGGCGGATCGGCCGAGGAGGAGGCTGCCGAATTTCTGATCAGCGCGGCCAAGAAGGGGCGCAAGAAGCCGATGGCCGGGTTCATTGCCGGCATGACGGCGCCGCCGGGCCGGCGCATGGGTCATGCGGGTGCCATCATCTCGGGCGGTCAGGGCCGGGCCGAGGACAAGGTGGAGGCCATGCGCCGCGCCGGCATCGCCATTGCCGACAGCCCCGCTTCCTTGGGGACGACTTTGACCAAAGTTCTAAAGGGGTAATTTGTCTCGCTATATATAAGCGTGTCATCCTTGGCGCGGAGAATTGCCTAAATAGAGGGTGATGGTCACCTCATGTCCGGTTCGCGCCGGGAGCTAATGCGGGGTCGCACATGTCACGTCAGGCGCTCAACGAGCAGTTTCTTCGCACATCGTTTTTGAACGGCGTCAACGCACCTTACATCGAAGAGCTGCAGAGCCAGTACGAGCAGAACCCGGGCTCCGTCAGCGACGAGTGGCGGCTCTTCTTCGAGAGCATGCGCGATGGGCCGGGACATCCTTCCTCCGAGAACGGACAGGGCGGGAACGGAGGAGTGCCCGGGCCGTCCTGGGCGCAGCCGCTTTCGCAATTGCAGGGCGCGCCGACCGAGCTCGTCTCGGCGCTGACCGGCGACTACGGCGAGGTCGAGCGCGGACTGCGCGACAAGCTCCAGGCGCGGGCCTACAGCAGCGGCTTCGAGCTGTCGCCGGCGGTGTCGCTGCGCGCCATCCAGGACAGCGTGCGCGCGATCATGCTGATCCGCGCCTATCGCGTCATGGGGCACCTGGCGGCGGATCTCGATCCGCTGGGGCTCGCCGAGCGGCGCGTGCACCGGGAGCTCAAGCCCGAGACGTACGGCTTCACGGACGCCGATCTCGACCGGCCGATCTTCATGGACCGCTACCTCGGCCTCGACACGGCGACGATCCGGCAGGTGCTGCGCATTCTCCGTCGCACCTATTGCCGCAAGATCGGCTACCAGTTCATGCACATCACGTCGCCGGCGCAGAAGTCGTGGATCCAGCACCGCATCGAGGGTGACGAGAAGGACATCCGCTTCACGGAGATGGGCAAGAAGGCCATCCTCAGGAAGCTCATCGAAGCCGAGATGTTCGAGCGCTTCGCGGATGTGAAGTACACGGGCACCAAGCGTTTCGGGCTCGACGGCGGTGAAGCCATGATCCCGGCGCTCGAGCAGATCATCAAGCGCGGCGGCCAGCTCGGCGTCAAAGACATCGTGATCGGCATGGCGCACCGCGGGCGCCTCAACGTGCTATCGAACGTGATGGCGAAGCCGTTCCGCGCTATCTTCAACGAGTTCAAGGGCGGCTCGTGGAAGCCGGACGACGTCGAGGGATCGGGCGACGTCAAGTATCACCTCGGTGCTTCCTCGGACCGGCAGTTCGACGACAACACCGTGCATCTGTCGCTGACCGCCAACCCGTCGCATCTCGAGATCGTCGATCCGGTCGTGCTCGGCAAGGCGCGGGCGAAGCAGGATCAGCTCGGCGTCGAGGCGGGCGACCGCACGCCGGTGCTGCCGCTGCTGCTGCACGGCGACGCCGCCTTCGCCGGACAGGGCGTGGTGGCCGAGTGCTTCGGTCTTTCCGGCCTCAAGGGCCACCGCACCGGCGGCTCCATTCACTTCATCATCAACAACCAGATCGGCTTCACCACCAATCCGCGCCATTCGCGCTCGTCGCCCTACTGCTCGGACGTGGCCCGCATCGTCGAGGCGCCGATCTTCCACGTCAACGGCGACGATCCCGAGTCGGTGGTGCACGTGGCCAAGATCGCCACCGAGTTCCGGCAGAAGTTCCAGAAGCCGGTCGTCATCGACATGTTCTGCTATCGCCGCTTCGGCCACAACGAAGCCGACGAGCCGGCGTTCACGCAGCCCATCATGTACCACCGCATCCGCAAGCATCCGTCGGTCGTGCAGATCTACGGAAACCGGCTCGTGGAGGAGGGCGTCGTCACGGCCGACGACGTCGAGACGATGAAGGGAGAGTTCCGCTCGTTCCTCGACGAGGAGCTTGCGGCGGCAGAGTCGTTCAAGCCGAACAAGGCCGATTGGCTCGACGGACGCTGGAGCGGCGTCGGTTTCGCAGACGGCGACGAGCGGCGCGGCAATACCGGGGTCTCGCTCGAAACGCTGCGCGAGATCGGCCGCAACATCACCTCCATTCCGGCCGACTTCCAGGCGCACAAGACCATCGTCCGGCTGCTCGAGCGGCGCCGCGAGATGGTGGTCAAGGGTGAGGGCATCGATTGGGCGATGGCCGAGCACCTGGCGTTCGGCACGTTGGTCACCGAGGGGTTTCCGGTTCGCCTGTCGGGCCAGGACTGCGAGCGCGGGACGTTCTCGCAGCGCCATTCGGTTCTGATCGACCAGGAAACCGAGCGGCGCTACACGCCGCTCAGGCACGTGGCGCCCGATCAGGCCCGCTTCGAGGTCATCAACTCGATGCTGTCGGAGGAAGCGGTGCTCGGGTTCGAGTACGGCTATTCGCTGGCGGAGCCGAACGCGCTCGTCTGCTGGGAGGCGCAATTCGGCGATTTCGCCAACGGCGCGCAGGTGGTGTTCGACCAGTTCATCTCCTCGGGCGAGCGCAAGTGGCTCCGGATGTCCGGTCTCGTATGTCTGCTGCCGCACGGCTACGAAGGCCAGGGGCCGGAGCATTCATCGGCGCGGCTCGAGCGCTTCCTGCAGCTCTGCGCCGAGGACAATTGGCAGGTCGCGAACTGCACCACGCCGGCCAACTACTTCCACATCCTGCGCCGACAGCTTCACCGCGAGTTCCGCAAGCCGTTGATCCTGATGACGCCGAAATCACTGCTGCGCCACAAGCGCGTGGTGTCGCGGCTCGACGAGATGGGGCCGGGGACGACGTTCCACCGCGTGCTGTGGGACGATACGTTCCGCAAGCCGGAGGAGGAGATCAAACGCGTCGTGCTGTGCTCGGGAAAGGTCTACTACGACCTCGCGGATGCCCGCGACGCGGAGGAGCTCTTCGACGTCTACATCCTGCGGCTGGAACAGCTCTATCCGTTCCCGGCGCGCGCGCTGATCACGGAGCTCGGCCGCTTCCCGAACGCGGAGGTCATCTGGTGCCAGGAGGAGCCCAAGAATATGGGTGCCTGGACGTTCATCGAGCCCAATATCAATTGGGTGCTCGATCGCCTGCATTCGCCCGACCGTCGCGTCCGCTATGCGGGCCGCTCGGCCTCGGCATCGACGGCGACGGGTCTCATGAGCAAGCACATTCACGAGCAGAAGACCCTGGTGGCGGATGCCCTCAAGGGCTGACACCGCGCGTTAGAGGATGACATGCCGGGTGCACCGTGGCCGGCGAGGAAGGCGGGAAAGAGATGATCGAGATCCGCGTGCCGACACTCGGCGAATCGGTAACCGAGGCGACAGTCGGAAAGTGGCTCAAGAAGCCGGGCGATGCGGTCAAAGCGGACGAGCCGCTGGTGGAGCTCGAAACGGACAAGGTGACGGTCGAGGTGCCTGCGCCGGCAGCGGGCCAGCTTTCGGAGATCGTTGCCGAGCAAGGAGCGACGGTGTCGATCGGCGCCGTGCTCGGTGCGCTGTCCGAGGGCGGGGCGCCGGCGCAACCCAAGGCCGCTCCTGCTCCTGCGGCGGCGCCGAAGCCGGCGCCGCGCGAAGCGGCGTCCGAGCCGTCGCAGTTCCGGGCTCCGCCCAGCCCCGCCGCGCGCAAGCATCTGGCGGACGCCAATCTGGGCGCTGACGAGGTGAGCGGGTCGGGCCGGCGCGGCCAGGTGCTGAAGGAAGATGTGGTGGCGGCCGTTGCACAGGCGGCGGGACGCCCCAAGCTCGAACCGGTGCCGGAGCCTGCGCGCTCCGAACCTGCGCCTGTGGTCCGTGCGGTCGCGGTTCCGCAGCGTGCGCCGGTGCCCGAGGAGCGGGTTCCGTCGGCGGTGAGCGAGGCGGGCCGCGAGGAGCGGGTGCGCATGACGCGCCTGCGCCAGACCATCGCCTTGCGCCTCAAGGAGGCGCAGAACACGGCGGCGATGCTGACGACGTTCAACGACG
>JAFKKW010000410.1:0-1957 GCA_017304275.1 Hyphomicrobiales bacterium
TCGCGTCGAGCAGGGCGTCGAACATGTCGTCGGCCGTCGCGATCACCGCCGCGTTCATTTTATACGCCAGCTCGACTTCCTTCAGCGAGACCATCGGCTCGATCTGATCGCCGACGGGAAGCGCGCCGATACGCACCTGCTGCGGCGCTTCCGTCTTCGGCGGCGCGGCTTTCGCACCCGTCGAGGCTACGGCGGCCGCGATCTCCTCGAGCTTCCGGCCTTGGACCAGAAGCGCGTTCGAAGCGATGGTGAAGACTTGCAGCATGGCGCGGGTGCGGGATCGATCCGACAATCAGACCCGCTACCATCGCCCGCCATCGCCTAAGGCGCCGTTAAGACCTTCGTTGCGGGGCTGGACGTATGAGAACAAAACGTGTACAACTTATCCACGCGTCGAGTCGCCCATCAACGGTTAACATGCCATAAGGTGCCACATGACCAAGCCGGATCTGCACGTCGTCGAAGGGGGTAGGATGGACAAGGATCACAAGGCGCAGGCACTGGCCCACGCGCTGGCGCTGATCGACAAGAACTTCGGCAAGGGGTCGATCATGCGCCTCGGCGCCAATGAGCGCTCGATGGACATCGAGGCGATCTCGACCGGCTCCCTCGGGCTCGACATCGCGCTCGGCATCGGCGGATTGCCCAAAGGCCGCGTGGTCGAGATCTATGGCCCCGAATCCTCGGGCAAGACGACGCTGACGCTGCAGGTGATCGCCGAAGCCCAGAAGGCGGGCGGCACTTGCGCCTTCGTCGACGCCGAGCACGCGCTGGATCCGACCTACGCCAAGAAGCTCGGCGTCAGGATCGAAGACTTGCTCGTGTCCCAGCCCGACGCCGGAGAGCAGGCGCTCGAGATCACGAATACCCTCGTGAGCTCCGGCGCGATCGATGTCGTCGTGGTCGACAGCGTCGCCGCGCTCACGCCCAAGGCCGAGCTCGAAGGCGAGATGGGCGACGTCACCATGGGCGCCCAGGCGCGCCTCATGAGCCAGGCGCTGCGCAAGCTCACGGCCTCGATCTCCAAGACCAAGTGCATGGTGATCTTCATCAACCAGATCCGCATGAAGATCGGCGTCATGTTCGGCAATCCCGAGACCACGACCGGCGGCAACGCGCTGAAGTTCTATTCGTCCGTGCGCCTCGATATCCGCCGCATCGGCCAGATCAAGGAGCGCGAGGAGACGGTCGGCAACCAGACCCGCGTCAAGGTGGTGAAGAACAAGGTGGCCCCGCCCTTCAAACAGGTCGAGTTCGACATCATGTACGGCGAGGGCATCTCCAAGACCGGCGAGCTGGTCGACCTCGGCGTCAAGGCAGGCATCGTCGAGAAGTCGGGCGCCTGGTTCTCCTACGACGGCCAGCGCATCGGCCAGGGCCGCGAGAACACGAAGCTGTTCTTGAAGGAGAACCCCAAGATCGCCAATCAGATCGAGAAGGCCATTCGCGCCAGCGCCGGGCTGATTGTCGACAAGATGCTGCTCGAGCCCGATTCCGAGACGGACGGTGCCGAGGAAGAGCCCGACGAGGACGGCGTGCTGCCGGACGTCCCGGAAGCCTCCGCCAAGAAGGGCAACGGCCGCGGCGCCAAACGCTGATCACCAAATCCAGTCTAGTGGCAGCTATTCGAGCTGCCACGATACCGACCGATATCGGAGACGGGCATGGCCGCTGTAGCGAGAGATGATCTGAAAGAATGGGTAGTCGCTGCTTGGCGGGCGTCCGGAGGGCATGCGCACCATGTGGAGGTTGCCAAGCATATTTGGGCCAATCATCGGGACGCCTTGGAAGCATCCGGAGATCTATTTTTCACTTGGCAGTATGATGTGCGTTGGGCGGCTGATGCACTTCGGCGGGAAGGAATCCTGCAGCCCAAGCCAAAAGGTGACACCGGCCCGTGGCGTTTGGTTACGCCACTCTGAGGACGGTCCGCCGCTCCATTCCTGGACAACCCCCC
>JAFKKW010000410.1:1975-9733 GCA_017304275.1 Hyphomicrobiales bacterium
CCCGCTCACATCCCCCAGTTCCGTCATGCCGGCGCAGGCCGGCATCCACGCAAGCTTCCACACCTGAGCGGTGGGATGCCGTGGAACCCGGTCTCCACCGGGATGGCGTCAAGGGAGATGTCGCTGCAGGACGCCGCGCAGAGACGAACATACGGAACATAAGATGACTGGCGTCAACGAGATCAGACGGGCGTTTCTCGAGTACTTCAAGGCCGAGGGGCACGAGGTCGTGCCGTCCTCGCCGCTCGTGCCGCGCAACGACCCGTCGCTGATTTTCACCAACGCCGGCATGGTGCAGTTCAAGAACGTCTTCACCGGCCAGGAGACGCGCCCCTACGTGCGCGCCGCGTCCTCGCAGAAATGCGTCCGCGCCGGCGGCAAGCACAACGATCTCGACAACGTCGGCTACACCGCGCGCCACCACACGTTCTTCGAGATGCTCGGCAACTTCTCGTTCGGCGACTATTTCAAGGAGCGCGCCATCGCGCTCGCCTGGAACCTCGTCACCAAGGAGTTCGGCCTCGACCCGAAGCGCCTGACCGTCACCGTCTACCATGAGGACGACGAGGCGCATGCGCTCTGGCGGAAGATCGCCGGCCTTCCCGACGAGCGGCTGATCCGCATCGCCACCAAGGACAACTTCTGGCAGATGGGCGACACGGGCCCCTGCGGCCCGTGCACCGAGATCTTCTACGACCACGGCGCCAAGATCCCGGGCGGCCCTCCCGGCTCGCCCGACGCCGACGGCGACCGCTTTATCGAGATTTGGAACCTCGTCTTCATGCAGTACGAGCAGCTCCCGTCCGGCGAGCGCGTCAACCTGCCGAAGGCCTCCGTCGATACCGGCATGGGCCTCGAGCGCATCGCCGCCGTGCTGCAGGGCGTGCACGACAACTACGACATCGACCTGTTCAGGAACCTGATCGCCGCCATCCGCGACGAGAGCCGTAAGCTCGGCGCCTCCGACAATCCGGACGGCGTCGACGTGATCCCCGCACGCCGCGTCATCGCCGACCATCTCAGAGCCACGAGCTTCCTGATCGCCGACGGTGTGCTGCCCTCGAACGAGGGCCGCGGCTACGTGCTCCGCCGCATCATGCGCCGCGCCATGCGCTATGCGCACCAGCTCGGTTGCGCCGATCCGCTAATGTACCGCCTCGTCCCCGCGCTCGTGCGCGAGATGGGCGCCGCCTATCCGGAGCTGGGCCGCGCCGAAGCCCTCATCAGCGAGACGCTGAAGCTCGAGGAGACGAAGTTCAAGAAGACGCTCGGCAACGGCCTGAAGCTGCTCGGCGAGGCGTCCGCCAGCCTGAAGCCCGGCGCGACGTTCCCGGGCGACGTCGCCTTCAAGCTCTATGACACCTACGGCTTCCCGCTCGATCTCACCGAGGACGCGCTGCGCGCCCGCAACATCGCCGTCGATACCAAGGCCTTCGACGCCGCCATGGCGAAGCAGAAAGAGGAGGCGCGCCGCGCTTGGAAGGGCTCCGGCGAGGCCGCCACCGAGGAGATCTGGTTCGAGCTCAAGGAGGAGACCGGCGCCACCGAGTTCCTCGGCTACGATACCGAGACCGCCGAAGGCGAGATCCGCGCGATGGTGCAGGGCGGCAAGCCGGTGAAATCGCTCAAGGCGGGCGAGGAGGGCGCGCTGGTGCTGAACCAGACGCCGTTCTACGGCGAGAGCGGCGGCCAGGTCGGCGATCAAGGCGTGATCAAGGGCGCCAAGGGCGCGCTGTTCCGCGTGACCGACACGCAAAAGAAGCTGGGCGATCTCTTCATCCACATCGGCAAGGTGGAGAAGGGCAGCTTCAAGGTCGACGATGCCGTCGAGCTGGAGGTCGATCACGCGCGCCGCACGGCGACGCGTGCCAACCACTCGGCGACGCATCTGTTGCACGAAGCCCTACGCCAGGTCCTCGGCCTGCACGTGGCCCAGAAGGGCTCGCTGGTCTCGCCCGATCGCCTGCGCTTCGATTTCGTGCACACCAAGCCGATGACCGCCGACGAGATCGCCGCCGTCGAGAAGCTCGCCAACGAGGTCGTGCTCGAGAACAGCCCCGTCGAGACCCGCCTGATGGCGCTCGAGGACGCGAAGGCGTCCGGCGCGATGGCACTCTTCGGCGAGAAGTACGGCGATGAGGTCCGCGTCGTCTCCATGGGAGGTCTTGCCGAAGGCGAGCAAGCCGCGCTCAAGCCCGGCTCGAACAAGGCTTGGTCCGTCGAGCTGTGCGGTGGCACGCATGCGCGCCGCACGGGCGACATCGGTCTCGTCAAGGTGGTGGCGGAAAGCGCCAGCTCGGCGGGCGTCCGCCGCATCGAGGCCCTGACCGGCGACGGCGCACGCGCCTACCTCGCCGACGCCGACGCGCGCCTCAAGGAAGCGGCCGCCGTTCTGAAGACGCGCCCCGAGGATCTGGTCGAGCGCCTGAAGACGCTGGTCGAGGAACGCAAGCTTCTCGAGCGCCAGCTCGCCGACGCCAAGAAGCAGATCGCGCTTGGCGGCGGCACGGGCGTCGGCAACGGTGCGCCGGCATCGGCCGAAGCGGTGCGCACGGTCGGCACCGTTAAACTGCTCGCCCGTTCCGTCCAGGGTCTCAATCCGAAGGATCTGCGCGGCCTGGTCGACGACGGCAAGAAGCAGGTCGGTTCGGGCATCGTCGCCATCGTCGGCGTCACCGAGGACGGCAAGGCCGGCCTCGCCGTCGGCGTCACGGAGGACCTCGTCAAGACCTGGAGCGCCGTCGACCTCGTCAAGGCGGGTGCCGAAGCGCTCGGCGGCAAGGGTGGTGGCGGCCGTCCCGACATGGCCCAGGCCGGCGGCCCCGACGGCGCCAAAGCCGGCGACGCACTCGCCGCCATCGAGGCCCGCCTCGGCGCCGGCGCATAACGCTGCTGCGTCCTTCAATACGCTGCGTCCTTCAATTCGTCATTCCCGCCCAGCGACCCCGGCCTTTGGCCGGGGAGCGCAGAGCGGGAAACCAGCGCAAAAGTTGCCGAAGGCCCAAAAGATCTTTTGCGTAGGAGTCTTGCGCTGGATTTCCGCGCGACGCGCGGCATGCGCCGCGCTTGGCGAGAATGACGGAGCATGTGGATGCGCGTCACGGCCTCACCGCCATCGCCAGCTTGAACAGCCCCCACGACAGCGGCCGTCGCGCGTGCCGCCAGAAGCACGCGATGAGCGGCTTTGACAACACGTCCCACACCAGAAGCGTCGCCGCCGTGGTCGCGATCTCGCGCCAGGTGAGATCCGGCATCGCCAGCACGAGGTCGAGCAGCGTGGGATCGAGAATGAGATCGAACAGCAGATCCGTGGATGGCGAAGCCATGGGTACCCCTCCCGCATCAAATGAGGGGAAGCCTCGGATCATGCTTAAGATGGGCGAGCGCGAAGCTGAAAAGTAGAAGCGACACGAACGCGTTGAATGGCGCAGTGGAGAACCTGCCTGAATGAGGGTCCGGCGCGGACGAATGCATCGAATTCAAACGAATATGGATGACTGACGAGGAGAAAAGAGGCAATAAAAACAAATAAATATAACGGATATTTCGAGTAAAATATAACGAACCGAGCGCCTCGAACGTACCTCGCTTGCAGCGTCTCAAATGAAATGCAATAGAAAGAAACATACGCATCCGATGCAGAGGCGCGGGGATGCAAAGCCATTCAATTCCATTCGGTAGTGGGTGACGGCATGGCGGCCGATGGAACCTCAGGCGCACCGGCCGACGATCGGGTCGCGCACATCTTCGCGGCCTTCGCGCGCGAGGTCTTCAATCCCATGGTCGCGCTGAATAGCGTGCCCGCCTCGGAGCGCCGCCGCCTTCTGGACGAGATACGCCGTCGCTTGGATGTCGTCGAGCAGGTGATCGCGACCGCCGAGGCCGCGACTTATCCGCCGCCCGCAATGGGCACGTCTACGCCTGGCATCGACCTCACCGAGCTGACGGCTGCGGAGACCGACGCGGACGGGACCGGCCTCGATGAGATCGGCCGCAACCAGAGAAGCCGCGTCCGCGAACTCGTACTGCTCGAAGCCCTCTCGCGCGAAGCCAAGGCCTTCTCGCTCCAGCAGCTCATGGGAGCACTGACGCAGCGTGGCTTCCAGGACACGTCCTCGGCCGTCGTCTCCCAGCTTCACCGGCTGAAGAAGCTCGACCTGATCCGGCAGCCCGCGGGCGCCGCCGGCATGTACGAGATTACCAACGCCGGCCTGGGCCATGCCCGGACGCTGCGCTCGAGCTTCGGCGCCTACCTTTCGGTCTGAACCGGGTCAACGAGCGTGGGTTTCGAACGCCAACAGGCCCGCATTGCGTCGCTTGCATGACGAAAAAAGTACTATAAAACAGCGCTTTAAGATCAGACTGGCAGCTCATGGAACCGGCGCGGCAAGTCGTCCGTTGACCGCTCACGTCCGGCACCCTACATGCCGTCGCGTCCCAGCCGGGCATAGGTATTCTTCCCATGTCCCTAGGTATCCAAGGACTCGGGTAGTCTAGGCACGAGCTGGGGAAGCAAAAAAGCTACCGTTAGAGATCATGAGCAAACCTTCGCGTCTTGCTGCGCGATTCGAACGCATCGTTGACAGCGTTCGCTGCAGCGTCCTTCGTCTCATCCACGGCAAGGGCTGGGCCTGCGCCGATTACAAGCGCCGCCACGCGCCGCTGGCTGGTCCGCACCCCGACGCGCGCCTGCATTAATGGCCTTGCGCCGCGATCAGCGGCGCGATGGCGTGAATGCGGTTGGTCCAGATGCCGCCACGGTAGCCCGCCGGCAGCCGGCCGACGTCCAAAGCCGTGTCGATGCCCGTCGTGAACGCGCCGCCGGCGTACGGCCCGAGCAGATAAACCTCGCTTCCCGCCTCACGCATGCGCGCCAGGAACCGGTTGGGCCAGCCCCACAGCACCCACGCATAGTTGGATGGCACGAGCAGCATCGCGTTGCGGCAGGCGGCCGGGACGTAGCCGCTCCAGCCGACGCCGATATAACGCAGCAGGCAGTGCACCAGCGTGCCGCGCCCCGTGGTTCGCATGTCGGGAAGCGCGTCGCGCACGGCGGCGAGCGGCGTGTCGTGTCCATAGACGGTCAGTTTCGCCCGCGCATCATCGGGCAGCTTGGCAAGACGCGCCGCGAGCATCCGTCCTTCCGCCGCATCACGGCTCTTGATGTGGATGAGAAACCGCTTGTCCGGAAACGCCGCGAGCACCTCGTCGAGTGTCGGCATGAGCCCGACGCCCATGCCACGGAACGGATGGGTCTTCCCTCCATCGGCCGTGTAGCCGTATCCGACGTCGAGCGCCTTGAGCTCCGCCAGCGTCTTCTCGCGCGTCACGCCCGTGCCGTTCGTGCGGCACTCCAGCGTCCAGTCGTGGAACACGACGAAGTGCCCGTCTGCCGTCGGGTGGACGTCGAACTCGACAATATCCGCACCTACCGCGAAGGCGGCGCGCATCGAGGCAATGGTATTTTCTAGGAACTCATGCTCCGGCGGACGGATGCGCGTCGCCGTGCAGGTATCGTTCTCGATCCCGTCTGGCGGAAAGGTCTGCGCCAGCCCGCGATGGGCGAGCAGCGTCGGCTTGCCCTGACTCGGAGGCGCCAGGAGATTTGTGTTGAGCGCGAACGCCACGACGACGAACAACGCAACCAGCGTGAGCAGAACTCGTAGCACTCGCAAATCGTTGTCTCCCGGTCTCCACCCATAGGGAGAGGAAGAATTCGACAACCTAAAGGCCGAACCGGTCGGCCCTCACCACGTCGCCGTGGTCCAATCGATGGTCGCGAAATCGGTGACCAGGGCCGCAACATTGCCGCCGGCATCATAGCCGAACCAGGACGCATAGAAGCCGTCGCCCCAGCCGCTGCCGAACATGATGGCGTTTGCTTCGCCGAGCGGCAGGTCGAGCAGGAAGAAATACGGGCCGACGGTCTTCGGCCCGTTGGTCTCGCCCTCCGTCTGCCAGGCCTCCCAGGCGTCGTTATTGGCCGCGAGCAGCGCCGCCGCCGCCGTGCCCGCCGCCGGGTCGAAGAACGAGCCCGTGCCGGCGTCGACGCCGTAGCCGAAGATCTCGTCGTTCTTGAGCGTGGCAATGTCCTGCCCCTCGACCACCGCCATCGACCAGCGC
This sequence comes from Hyphomicrobiales bacterium, assembly GCA_017304275.1. Classification (GTDB taxonomy): domain Bacteria; phylum Pseudomonadota; class Alphaproteobacteria; order Rhizobiales; family Hyphomicrobiaceae; genus Hyphomicrobium_C. Next base: position 8,099 of record JAFKKW010000410.1, read on the forward strand.
ACGACGGGAGCCGCGCTGAAGTCGACGCGTGCAAAGGCGACGCGCAGTCCGCCGGACGGAAAATCCGCAACCGCGAGCCGAACCGGAAATGCGCCGGCGGGAACGCGCTGTGTGAGTGGCTGGGCCTCGGTGAGAAAGACGAACGGATCCGCGACGCAGACATGCCCGCTCGGCAGCTTGAGCATGCCCGCGTCGACGATCCTGAACGGCACGTCCTCGACCCGCGTCTCTCCTTGAAACACGTCTCTGGTCTGCACCGAGAAACCGGGCACGAACGCCTTGTCGAACGCGGCCGCGTAAGCCGGCGGATCCCCCGGTCCGGCCGCGGCGCGCGTCGCCGTCAGCAGCCCAAGGCTGGCGAGAAGGAAGCGCAGAAGGGTCATGCGGGTTCTCCGACGAAGCAGCGACCCGGTCGCTCCCGCAGGGCTTAAGCCATCGTCATCGCCGCCTTGAGGTTGGCGTCGACCTTGTCGAGGAAGCCCGAGGTCGAAAGCCACTTCTGGTCGGGGCCGACGAGCAGAGCGAGATCCTTGGTCATGAACCCGGACTCGACCGTATCGACGCACACCTTCTCGAGCGTCGCCGCGAACTTTGCCAGCGCCTCGTTGTTGTCGAGCTTGGCGCGATGCGCGAGGCCCCGCGTCCACGCGAAGATGGAGGCGATGGAGTTGGTCGAGGTGTCCTTGCCCTTCTGATGCTCGCGGTAATGGCGCGTCACCGTGCCGTGCGCGGCTTCGGCCTCCACCGTCTTGCCATCCGGCGTCATCAGCACGCTGGTCATGAGGCCGAGCGAGCCGAAGCCCTGCGCTACCGTATCCGACTGCACGTCGCCGTCGTAGTTCTTGCACGCCCAGACATAGCCGCCGTTCCACTTGAGCGCGGAAGCGACCATGTCATCGATCAGGCGGTGCTCATAGGTGATCTTCTTGGCCGCGAACGCGTCCTTGAACTCAGCGTCGAACACCTCCTGGAACAGATCCTTGAAGCGCCCGTCGTAGGCTTTGAGGATGGTGTTCTTGGTCGAGAGATAGACGGGGAAGCCGCGGTTGAGGCCGTAGTTGAACGAGGCACGCGCGAACTCGCGAATGCTTTCGTCGAGATTGTACATCGCCATGGCGACACCCGCGCCGGGTGCCTTGAAGACTTCCTTCTCGATGACCTGTCCGTCCTCGCCTTCGAAGCGGATCGTCAGCTTGCCCTTGCCGGGGTAGCGGAAGTCGGTCGCTTTGTACTGGTCGCCGAACGCGTGCCGCCCGATGATGATCGGCTGCGTCCAGCCGGGCACCAGCCGTGGCACGTTCTTGGCGATGATGGGCTCGCGGAAGATGACGCCGCCGAGGATGTTGCGGATCGTCCCGTTGGGGCTCTTCCACATCTCCTTGAGATTGAACTCCTTCACGCGCGCTTCGTCCGGCGTGATGGTCGCGCACTTGATGCCGACGCCGTGCTTCTTGATGGCGTGCGCGGCGTCGATGGTGACCTGGTCGTTGGTGGCGTCGCGGTTTTCGACCGACAGGTCGTAATATTCGATGTCGAGATCGAGATAGGGAAGGATCAGCTTGTCCTTGATCGCCTGCCAGATAATGCGGGTCATCTCGTCGCCGTCGAGATCGACGACCGGATTTGCTACCTTGA
>JAFKKW010000097.1 GCA_017304275.1 Hyphomicrobiales bacterium
CCCGAGACGATCAGGTTGCGGCCGTTCTCCACGACGTGGCCATAGGCATATCGGTTGCCATAGGCAGAAGGCACGACCGGCGAATAGCCGAACAGCCGGATCTGCCCGCCATGGGTATGGCCCGAGAAGGTGAGGGCCACCCGCTCCGGCACGCGCGGGAAGATGTCCGGCTCGTGAACCATCAGGATCACAGGCGCATCGTCCGTGATCTTGTCCATCGTACCTGCCAGATCGTCGACACCCTGCTCCGTCCCGATGGCACGAAACGCCCACTGATCGCCGAGGCCCGCGAGCCAGAACGGCCACCCGTCCTTCTCCAGCCGCACCGCGCTGTTCTCGTAAACGGGAATCCCCGCCGCCTCGAGCGCGACGCCGGCTCTTGTGACGAGGTGATGGCGGCGCAGGTTCTCGGTCTCTTCCCACCAATCGTGATTGCCGAGCACCGCGTGCACGCCGAGCGGCGCCTTGAGCCCGCCGAGCACCGCCGCCCACTGGTCGTGCGGCACCTCGCGGCTCCAAGGCGCCATTTTTCCGCCGCGCACGTAGTCGCCGAGCAGCAGAACGAAGTCGGGCATCAGCGCATTGGTCCGCGCCACGATGCGGCCGAGACGGTCGAGCCCCATCCACGGCTCACAAATGTGAAGATCGGTCAGCACGGCGATGCGCAGCGAAAGCGCTCCCGGCCAATCCGGCGGCGAGACGGCATAGCGGGTCACGCCGAGCCGCAACGGCTCCGCCAGCGCGTAGCCCCCGAACCCCATGGAAGCGAAGCCGGTGGCGACCAGCCCCTTCAGAATCTGTCGGCGTGAAAACAAGAGATCTCCGCAAAGAACGGCTGCGCGAACCGGCGCAATAAAAACCCTGCAAACTTGGCCCGCCTGTGGCGCGCCGCGAACCCGTACATAAGGTTAGCATTAATACTGTGGCGGCGATCCGCGCCGCCCCCTGCGCCTATTCGTCCCCCTCCTCGAACGGCAGCTCGGGAGTGGCCGCGCGCGCCGGCCCCGAGAGCCCGAGGTGCCGGAACGCCTTCATCGTCAGCACGCGCCCGCGCGGCGTGCGCCCGATGAACCCCTGCTGCAGCAGATACGGCTCGACGATCTCCTCGAGCGCGTCGCGCGGCTCGGAGAGCGCCGCCGCCAGGGTCTCGATGCCGACCGGCCCACCCTCGTAGGTCCCGGCGATGCACGTGAGATAGCGGTGGTCGAGCGCGTCGAGCCCCGCTTCGTCCACCTCGAGCGCACGCAGCGCCACATCGGCGACCTGTGCGTCGATGACCTCCGCCCCCGCGACCGCCGCGAAATCGCGCACGCGCCGCAGAAGCCGCCCCGCAATGCGCGGCGTGCCCCGCGCCCGTCGCGCGATCTCGGTCGCCCCGTCCGGCGCGATCGG
>JAFKKW010000411.1 GCA_017304275.1 Hyphomicrobiales bacterium
CTCCGGTTATGAAGTGGGACGATGCTTAGTCTCTTCCGCCGTGGCAGCTTTTGGTTACAGGCAGGAAAGTCGAGTCTGGACTAGCGCTTCACTAGCGCTTCGCAACGTCCTGCCGGACCTCTTCGACGTAGGCCGTAAGCGCGGCGAGTTCTTTCGAGTCCCACGGCAGGGGCTTGCTCATCATCGGGCGAACAAGACAGAACTGAACCATTCCTTCGGCATCGATCGCCTCGATGCCGGAAACGTCCTTGGCCATTTGCACCTGGTGAGGATAGGGCTGCTTGAACGTGTCGTTGAATCCGGCACCATCCGAGTGACAGCTCGAGCACGCCATGTCGTTGGTGCTGAGTGTCGGGTCGGCATAAAGGGACTGGCCCAGTTTCACCAGTTCCGATCGCTCGCCCGTGTATGGAGCGGTTCCGGCAGGTCGTAGAACCCCCGAAGGCTTGGGTACGGGAAGATCTCCTGCACCGCAGGGACCGCACGGGTTCTTTGCCCCGCAGGGCCGACAGGGCGCGCATGCGCCCTTGCTTGACTTGGCGGAACAAGGATTGCAGGGCCTGCCGGCTCGTGGCCGGCATGGACCACATGCGGCCATGAGAGGGGGCAGATGCGTCGCAGCAACTGTCAGCGGCACGGCGACGGCGCCTAAGAGGCTTCTTGCCAACTTTCGCATAGGCAATCTCCTTCATCGATTATGAGAGGCTCGAGACAAACTCGCAGCCGTAGGCGCGCTCGTTGGAGCATTGCAGTGAACTGTCGTGCGGCTTCTCAGGACGCGCGGCGGAAGGGCAGAGAGATGCGGTCAGCCAGCCGCCTGTTGAGACCCGCATCGACGTGCGATGTCTGCTCATCGATGTCGATTTTGAGCTCGGATAAGATTTCGAGTGATCGATCCTCGAAAACATCGATGTCGGGGCTCATACGCTGTCGCCTGAATATTGCGGCATCGCGCTGCCACAGCAGCACCTCGATCTGCGGCCTGAAGAGCCTAAGCAGTGCGGTAATCCAGCGATTGGTCGCCCAGCAGGGGTAGGCGTGGTCTATTTCGAAGCGATCCAGCATCGAAATGACATCGCTTGCTCCGTAGAACGTCTCACCGGTCACCCAGCGGTTCGTCGTGAAAAGGCCAACGGGCAAGCCAGCCCGATCCATTGAAACGGCTATGAGGTGGGCGATTGCGTCGGCGCCGAGCGGCCGCTGTTCGTTACCCGCATAGGGCATCGGTTCGACGCCGGGCGGCATACCGCCAGCGCGCAGGAAGAGATGAAAGTGCCCGTGCTCTCCCGTCTCGGCGCGGTGCGCATGATAGTAATACTGGGAGCCGGTCTCGTCATCGTAGACGTCGCCTTTGGGGTAATGATCCAGTTCCAGGAAGTCGCCCTGACATCTCAGGACCTGAGCAACCGGATTCGTGCCGGCTTTGCCGAGCACGCGCAGCCCCTCGAGCACCTCATCTGCTGCCGCAGCCATATCCTCGAGCCGATAGGTGGAAAGATTGGCCAGGCTCACGGCGTGTCCGACACGAAGCTTGGAAATGGTATGCACAATCACCTCCCTGCGGCTCTGCTATGTCTCAAAGCAACTTCGGGAGGGAGCGCCCGGAAGTTACAGCCCGCGTTCTCAGGATTACAGGCACTTGCATGTGCGCAACCTGGGGATCGTGTGTAACCCGTTGGCCATCCACAACGAAGACCCACCCACCAACGCATCGAGAACGACGCGGATCCGGACGTGAGATTGGTACCCCCAAGCACGCCGGGACGAGCAACTGGGCCTGAGTTCGACTTTTGAGGTGAGGAAGTGAACCATTCGGAACAAGAAACAGTCCGAGAATCCGTCATCACCTGTCCGAGTTGTTTCTGGTCAGCGACAGAAACCATGCCGCTCGACGCGTGCCTGTATATCTATCCTTGCGCTCGATGCGGCTTCGAGATGAGGCCCAAGCCCGGAGATTGCTGCGTCTTCTGCAGCTACGGCTCCATCCCCTGCCCGCCCGTGCAAGCAAAGTGAGACAGCGGTCCTTAGAGACATGCCCTCGACGTCACCCCGTTCAAGTCGCGATACGCGGCACCGTGCAGAACCCTTGAGACGGCACGTCCAGCGCTGCATTGAACTTTGACGACAGGTTCTGAAACGCGATCAGTCCCGTCAACTCCACGATCGTGTCCTCATTCCATCTTGCCCTGAGCTTTTCGCGCAGATCGTCGTTCACGCCCGGTGACGGAAGGGTTATGGCCTCGGCATAGGTCAGCGCCAACTGTTCGTCGGCGCTGAAGAGCGAACTGTTCTGCCATTGACCGAGTTGCTCGATCTTCTCCATCGCGACACCCCGCTGCGCGAGCGTTGCCGAGTTGATATCGACGCAGAAGGCGCAGTGATTGATCTGAGAGACGCGGACTGTGACCAGTGACCGTAGGGCGGGTGAAAGTGGCGAAGAGGACCGGTTGAGCGCCCCGTAGAGTAACGCCACGGCCGCAAACACCCTCGGCGATCGCGCCCAGAGCAGGCCTGGATCGAGGACGCGGCCATAGGTCCGCTTCTGCTTCCAGAAGAAGACCCTGATCCACCATGGGTAGGCGGAGACAGGCTTAGGCGAAATGAGGGCCATGGAGAATGCTCCAGTGAGGACACCGCGCAAGGGATGAAGCGTCATCGACGTCTTCGAGGCGCGGAAGCGTTGCGACCGAGTAGCCGTCGAGGTTTTTAAGTGTGTCGCCCAACGCATGCGACGTCGACCAACGCACGGACTGAAACGGGGCGATTTTTCTGGGGTGTCTGCGCAGACCAATGGCCCAATATCCTCCGTCCATAGCCGGACCAAGAACCGCATCGTGGCCGCGCAGGAGGTGAAATGCACGCGCTATCAGGGCGCGCGTGATGTTTGGCGCATCGCTGCCGACGATGAGAACTGGTCCTGTAGGAAGGCGATCAATCAGGCGAGTGAGCCGTTGTCCAAGATCTCCCTGGCCCTGCGGAGTGATCCGGCACGTAGACGGCCAAGGGCCGGATCGATCGGGAGTCACCGCGAGCCAAGTACTCCAGCGCTTGCCTGCAGCAACCCGTCGCAGCGTGTTTGCAAGGCTGACGCGCTGGAAGCGAAGCGCTTCGACGGAACCAACATCGGCTGCGAGGCGCCGCTTTCCCATCCCCATGCGAGGCTGGCGCGTAAAAATGACGAGATGGCAGCGTTGCATGATGCTCAGCCGTATAGCCGGGCGATGAGCCGCGGCGAGACGCCCATGTAGAAAAGGGAGAGGCACAAGCTATTTCGCAAGCTGCGCGCCAACCATCCCTCCTTTTTCCATCTCGTGGCCGACGTCACCGCAGAAGCACGCAGCGTAACCAGCCTGTTGCGTCCAATTTTGCGTACCAACTCGACATCTTCCATGAGTGGCCAGTCCGGATAGCCTCCAATTGCCGCGTAAAAGTCGCGGTGAATCAGCAGACCCTGATCCCCGTACGGCAGACCGAGCACACGCGCTCGCCAACCGACAAGACGCTGCAACGAGCTGGCCTGCCAACAATCGTCATCCAGCTTGAAGCGAAACGTGGCAGCGCACGCTTTGCTGCGCGGACTTTCCATAAAGCTTGCGACAACAGCGCCCCAGCCAGCTTCGAGACGCGTATCCGCGTGGAGAAACAGCAACCATTCGCCGGCTGCGGCCCCCGCACCAGCTGCGAGCTGACAACCGCGGCCCCGCTTGGAGTCGATTGGCCGGGCGCCATGCCGCACGGCGATATCCTTGGTTGCATCGCGAGATCCGCCGTCAACGACGATGACCTCGGCCAAGCCACATATCGTCCCGAGTGTTTCACCAATCGTGGCGGCGGCATCGAGGGCCGGTATGACCACCGTGAGGTTCAATGCGACTTGGTTCTCCAGCGTCGAATTGCGATCGGAAGTAGAGCGAGAAACCCAAGTCCGACCAGGCCGGCAAGCAAAGGCGGGCTGAGCACATTCTTGAGCGAGACCTCGCCGCCGGCATCGAAGATCTCGCCAAGGCCTGCGCCGAACGCAGTGAAGACGACCGTTCCGGGAATGATACCCAATCCCGTTGCCACTATGAAAGGAACCAGACGCATACCGAGCAGCGCGGGAGCCAGATTGACGGCCCAGAAGGGGAACGCAGGAACCAGACGCAGGAACAGCAGATAGTTGAAGGCATTCTGTTCGAACCCTTCGGCCATACGGCCAAGGAAGGGACCCGCTTTGCGGCGAAGAATATCACCAAATGCGGAACGGGCGATGAGGAACAACGCGGTTGCTCCGACTGTGGCGCCAACCACAGTCAAGGATGCGCCCAGTGGCACACCGAACAGAAACCCTCCGGCAAGGGTCATAATTGTTGCGCCCGGCAGCGACAACGCAACGACGGCAGCGTAGGTCGCAATAAATGCCGCGCCTGCGGCAACCGCGTTGCTCTTTACGATGTCGAGCAGTGCGGAGCGGTTGTCCCGCAGCGCATCGAGCGTGAGGTACCGGTCTAGACCGAGGGCAAAGACCGCTGCAATGAGGGCCGCAAGGATGGCCAGCGGAAGAAGGCGTCGCAAGGTCATCCGAAAGCTCCCAGAAAGCGCACAAGCCACTTTGTGCGGTTGGAGAACAAGGCTGGAGTGAAGTAGCTTCCAGCCGCACGTTTGCTGATTTCGCCGAGTGTCGGATACGGAGCGACGACGGAGGCCATGTCACCGATCTTGAGACCTTTGCTGAGCGCGAGCACCCACGGCAAAATGAGCTCTCCAGCCTGAGGCCCGACGATCGTGGCGCCGAGGATCTTCCCCCGCTTCGAGACCACCGCTTTCAGAAAACCCTCGGTGTGCCCTTCGGCCTGGGCTCGGTCATTTTGCGCGAAGTCGGCTCTGAGAATACGGACAGTGTCGCCGTGGGCTTTGCGGGCTTCGGCTTCGGTCAATCCGACATGCGCGAGCTCCGGATCGGTATAAGTCACCCATGGCAACGCCTTGGGGGCATTCTTCGCCGGCAGGCGGAACAGAGCATTTCGGAGCACGATGCCAGCGTGATAGCCAGCAGCATGCGTAAACTGGAAGCCGCCAATCACATCACCAGCAGCAAATATCCGCTTATTTGTGGTGCGCAGTCGCGCGTCGACCTGCACGCCCTTAGGCGTGTATTTCACACCGGCCTTGTCGAGCCCAAGGTGCTGCACGTTGGCCTGACGGCCCGTCGCGACCAAAAGATGCGATCCGTCAATCCGACGCTCGGTCCCCCCTTCGTTGAGAGTGACGGCGAACCCCCCGGCGGTTTTCTCGATACCCGCAATCTTGACCGCCTCAGCCGTCTCGATCCCTTCCGCAAGAAAGGCCCGCCTCACGACCTCGACCGCTTCCGGATCGTCTTTGGGAAGCATGCGCGCAAGGTCCAGGATCGTGACCTTGGACCCCAATCGCCGGTGGGCTTGCGCCATCTCACACCCGATCGGTCCAGCACCGATCACGATGAGGTGCGACGGCAGAACTGTGTTGTCGAAGATCGACTCGTTGGTGAAGTAGGGGACTTTGTCGAGGCCCGGAATCGGTGGGATGAAAGCACGACTGCCTGTTGCGATGACGAACCGTCGAGCCCGAATGACGGTGTCGCCCGCAACGACGGTCCGTGGGTCCACAAATGAGGCGCGGGCTTCGATGACCCGGCATCCCAGCCCGGTAAACCGTTCCACGGAATCATGGGGCGCAATAGCGCCAATCACGGAATGAACGTAGCGATGGACGGCGGCAAAGTCGGCAACTGGCTCTTGCGCGTTGATCCCGTACCCGTGTGCTTTGCGGACAGCCTGCGCAGCTTTCGCAGCCGAAAGGATCGATTTTGACGGAACACAACCTGTATTGAGGCAGTCGCCGCCCATCCGGTGTCCTTCGATGAGAACAGTCCGGGCGCCCATCTGGGCAGCGCCTGCCGCAACGGATAGGCCCGCGGATCCTGCGCCAATGACGCAGATGTCCGCCTGAATTTCTTCTTTCATCATGACCTCACTTCACGGCACTGCACGAAGCGCCACCCAAAACACAGAAGCGCGCACAATGCCTGTGATTGAGGCTGACAGAGCCTCGGGCTCCGTCAAGTGACGTGCCCAACTCGAATGCATCTTCGTAGGGAAGCAGCGTACAGGCGACCACGGAAGCGCGCTCGCTACCCTTGCGACGGACCACCATGCGGGAATTCGAGCACATGAGGTCTGAGGGGTTCACTCCGAGCTTCGCCCAGCATCCTTCAGAGATCTCCGGCACGTCTTCCTGCTCGTGCATTTCCGGGAACAGAACGAGCTTCGCGCCATCCTGCGCGTCGAGATTAAGCTGCAAGCCATGAAAAAGCCGCGCGTAACCCGCCCGCATCTCCGCATCGGACATATCCCACACGGTGCGACCGGCGACCGAAATGTCGAAGCCATTGGCTGCCAGCCAGGTCAGACCATCGATCGTCGGCTTCCAAGAACGAGCCCCCCGTAGGTCCTCGTGTCCGGATTGAGCGAAATGATCAAGAGACACGCGGACAGACAGCAGACCGGGGAATTTTTGGTTGAGCTGTGCAAGGCGCGCCTTGAATCGCTGCATCGGCCGCATGGCGTTCGTCAGAACCAGAACGCGGTAGCCTCTCGAAAGGCTGTCCTCAAGAATGTCCATGAATTCAGGGTTCATGAACGGTTCACCGCCCGTGAATCCAAGTTCGGCCGGTCTGTCCGAGAAGCTGTCCGCTTCATCGAGAAATGTCCGAACGTCGGCTCGGGACAAATAGACAAGGCGATCGTTTCGCGGAGAGGACTCGATATAGCAGTTGTGACAGGTCAGATTGCAGAGTGTGCCGGTGTTGAACCAGAGCGTCTTGTAACCGTCGAAGGCCACGCGAGCGCGTGTCTCGCCCCGAGCCGTGAGGTCGGGATTATGAAACTTTGCTCTGCCCACGGCGCCTTGAACCTCCCGAGCAATTTGCAAATCATCGAGCATCGGCATGCATCCCTGTTATCCTTGGAATGTATTCGGATGGGAACGCAAAAAGTTTCACGGGTGCGTCAGGGTGCTCGAAATAAAGGAATGCGAAATTCGAGGGACACCCGATGAGAACAAGGCTGCCGGGTTGCCTGCGCAGAACGACCTACTGAGCTGATACTTCATAAAACATTCCACTTGCTGGGTCGGGCTAGTTTCCCTCGCAAGTCTTCCGAGACCTGTGGGATGGACAGAGAGTGCAGATCTCGTCGCAGCGGTCGGTTAAAAGGGCTTCGAAGTGATGCGCAGTTTGCCATGGCATCGCCCGCATCTTGTCGCACCGGAACCTTATGGCTTGTCGTAAGAGTTCGGGCGCGGTACCCGGGACTTGCTGCGCTGCAATCAGGGGCACGTTCGGATGTTTCTTCCGCCCACCGACACTTTCGGTCCGCCCTGAAGCGCAGCCGCCCAAATCGGGCGGTTTCTCCCTCGTTACAATCTGCAACAATCAGCCCGCGCGCGTGCTCCAAACGCTCTGCGGAGGCGGGAGCGCACACTTGAACTCCAATCTTTTCGCAAACTTTCGCGCCGAGTGGTTCGGCAATATTCGCGGCGACGTGCTCGCTGGCCTCGTCGTAGCGCTAGCGCTCATTCCTGAGGCGATTGCGTTCTCCATCATCGCCGGACTGGACCCGAAAG
>JAFKKW010000412.1 GCA_017304275.1 Hyphomicrobiales bacterium
GTTGCGGCCGGCGTGCGAGATCGGCTCGGCTCTGCGCTTCTGCTTCCCGGATTTCAGCAGCATGGGCGCCGTCAGGAGCAGCAGCCCCGTCAGCAGGTACCACTCGAGATAGACCGACACGCCGAGGCCGACGATCAGCGCCATTATGTTGATGATGGCGACGAACTCGGGATCGGAGCGCGAGAGCGCCGCATCGACCACCTGGCCGCCGTCGAGCGGCAGGACGGGTGCGAGATTGAAGCCATTCAGGATGGCGCTCGCAAGCGCGAGCGCCTCGAACAGCGGCTCTTTCGTGACGACTGCTGCGGCGACGAACATACCGGTCGTGAGCAGGCTGAAGCCCGGCCCCATCAGGGCCACGAAACCGCGCTCGGCCTCGTTCCTGTGCGGCGCCGCCGAGACGGCGACGCCGCCAAGGAACGGAATGAAATAGATGCCCTGCACGGGCAGACCGACCCAGCGCATGGCGAGCGCGTTTCCCGCCTCATGAATCAGGAGCAGAACAAGGAGGATGGCGGCGAACATCCAGTCGAACAGATACATGAAGCTCGCGTAGGTGAGTGCGCCGGTCACCAGGGCCGCGCCGATGCGGGAGGAAGCCGTCGCGGTGCCGGCAAGGGTCTCGCAGTGCCGGCGAATCCGGCGGCCGTTGTGGCGCGCGCCAAGGGGGACAAGCACGCGCCCCATGAAGTTGTCGTGCGTCAGCTCGTGCACCATGGTGAGGCGCGTGGCATTCGGGCGGTCCTCGAACTTGCAAGCGACGAAGTAGTCGTGCCCGGGCGCGATGCTCGGCGCGGTTCCCTCGCGCAGCACCTCGATCATCAGCGCCTCCTGCGGGCGGCTCTCGACCTCGCGGTAGACCATCGGAATGACCGTATCGCCGATACTGACGGTTCCTTCATAGATGTCGGCGGTGCCGGCGCGACGTGCGGTGGCGATCTCGATGCGCGGCGGACCTTCGAAGACGATCTCGTGGGCCGAGGAGGTCACCCATACGAGGTCGCGCGGCGCGGCGACATCGACTGACGTCACGTAACGCTTGCGGCGTCGGCCCAGCATCGTATCGACCACGCCTCGCACGAGGAAATAGAGGCTCCAAAGCAGATCGGCGATAAACGTCATTGCCGGGTTCTCTATCTTCTTGCGACTCAAGGCTTGCGGCGCGGCTCCCGCCGGGTCGCCTATCCTATCGTTCAGGTCATGGCCGGGATCGACGACCTAATCTGTTCCCGCGGGAACACCCGGGCGCGGGCGCTCATGCACGGCGAGATCGACGATGGTGGGCGCGCGGCCGGTCAGCGGGTTCTCCGGGTCCCACGCGACACGGACCGTCTCGAAACGCGGCTCCTTGGCGTCGTAAAGCAGAAGGCGCCCCGCCAGGCTCTGGCCGAAACCGGTCAGCTCCTTGATCACCTCGGTCGCTTGCAGGGTGCCGACGACGCCCACGACCGAGCCCAGCACGCCAACCTCGGCGCAGTTCGGCACCGTGCCCGGCGGCGGCGCCTCGGGGAAAATGCAGCGATAGGTCGGATAGGGCGTGCCGTCCTCCGCATTGGCGAAGGGTTTGAGCGTCGTCAGGTAGCCGTCGAAGGGACCGACGGCGGCGTGCACCAGCGTGCGGCGCGCAAAATAGCAGGCGTCGGAGACGAGATAGCGGGTGGCGAAGTTGTCGGAGCCGTCGGCGACGACGTCGAAGCGCGAGATGATGTCGGCGGCGTTTCCGGCGTCGAGACGGGTCTGGAACGTCTCGACGGCGACGTGCGGGTTGAGGCGGGCGAGCGTCTCACGGGCGCTGGCAACCTTCGGCGCACCCACCGCCTGCGTCGCATGCACGACCTGGCGCTGCAGGTTGTCGAGCGAGACCGTGTCGTCGTCGATGACGCCTAATGTGCCGACGCCGGCCGCGGCGAGGTAGAGCATGACCGGACTGCCGAGGCCGCCGGCGCCGATCACGAGCACGCGTGCGGCCTTGAGCTTCGCCTGCCCTTGGCCGCCGATGTCATGCAGCACGAGGTGGCGCTTGTAGCGCTGTATTTCCTCGGGCGTGAGTGTCATTGCTCTCGCTTTCCCGGATCGCCGTGCGCGGCTCGGCGGTGAGCGCGGCTCCGATCCGTCAGCCGGTTACGGGCGCGACCTCAGCCCGGATCCCTGTCCGTGGGACCCACGCCGGCGGCCCTGCCGAAGCCGGCGCGGGTGATGGTCGGGTCGGACCAGGGCCCGTGGATCTTGAAACGCCCGAGCGCCGCATCTGCCGGCAAGGCTTTTGCGCCATCGGACACCGGAGCAAGCGAGACTACGAGATCGAGAGCGCTCTTGTCGATATCCACAGTCCCCGACGCCGTGATGGTCCTGCCGTCGGCCGTTGCCTGGATCGTATCCGCGGTGAGAACGCCGGCCGCCGCCGTGAAGCTCGCCGTCAGATCGCCGACCGTCGTGGTGCCAGCGCTGACGGCGCCCCAGCCGGCCACGGGGGTCGCGGCGGAAGCGGCAGCAGGAAGCGCGTTGACATCCAGCCCCAGGCGTCCGCCCTCGCTCATCTGCAACGACAGCTTGCCGGATACGGAGCGGACGATTTCGGATTCGGTCGCGCCGGTGGCGTTGAGATCGAGGCGGATGTCGCCTGCGCCATCGATCGCGGCCGGACCGAGGCGCGGGGACGCGACACTCGCAAGGTCGATGTCCTGAAGGTCGGCGTGAAGCGTGTAGCGCTGCTCGGCGCCGGTGGCATCGACCGTGAACTGGCCTTCGCCGCGTCCGCCCTGCTCGAGCTCGAGCTCGGCAATCTCGCCATAGAGCGTTCCGTTCTTGACGGAGAGGCTTGCGGCGGCGCGGCCCAGGCGATCGGACCCGCTCATGACGTTGCCGGCCGAGAGGCGGATGTCCGCATCCATGTCGCGCAGGAATGACGGCGTGGCGATGCCGGGGATGCGGATCGCGGATATCCAATCTGCCGCCAGCGCAAGCGCATAGGGCCGCGAGGGCGTCGCGTAGGGCGCGATGTCGAAGCTCGGAAACGCGAGCGTACCTTCAATCGACGGCCGCTCCCGGCCGAGCTTGACCGCGAGCGCGCCGGTCGCCGCATTGCCGTCGAGCGTGACCTCGGCGTGCTCGAACGCCAACGTGCGCTCACCGAGCGTCAAAAGCCCCTTGGCCTTGAAGGTCTCCAACCCCGAACCGGCCGGCCACGACGCGCCGAGCCAGGCTGCGAACGCCCGCAAGTCGGCAATCGACAGCTCCGCGTTCTCGGCCGTGATCTGCGCGCTATCGGTGATCTTGAGCTGTCCATTAAACGAAGCCGTGAATAGCCCGCTGTTGATGGCGGCGCGGGTGCGTATGGTGGCGTTCGGCGCGTTTTCCGCCGGACGTGTGAACGCGACATCGATCACCAGCGGCTCGCCGCGGTATTCGATCTGGCCTTTTGCGCCGATGAGGCCATCGCGGCCGGTCGTGATCTCGACGTTGGTGACCGACACGACCTCGGGCGGTGCCTCACCCGTTTCGATCGTTATGGTCGTGTCGAGAATCGCGAGGCTGCGAAACTTGAACCCTGCCAGCGACGAGACAATGGGGCGAAGCTCGTCGGAGACGCCGGCGCCGCTCTGGGCGGGCGCGAGCGTGGGGTCCGATGCCGTCCGGCGATCCACAACAAGACGCGCGCCGTCGAGCACCAAGTCCGCCCCGTCGCCCAGCATCAAGGTACGGATCAGCGCGCCGACACGGCTTTCGCCGGAGGGGCTGACGAGCGCCACGGTCCCCTTTTCGAGCACGACGGATGGCGATGCGAACAGCACCAGCGGCGTCGCGATGGTGACGGCCTCGTGGGAGTCTGCACGCACGATCGAGCCCGGAATCGGCTCGCCGCGCCGTGCGCCGATCATGACCGGAGCGATCAGAGCGGCGCCGATCGCTGCGATCAGCACGGTCGCGACAACCAATGGGCGACGCCTGTCAGCTCTGCCGGTCATCAGGCTGCTGTCCCGCACATGGAGGTTATAAGCGTGAAAGCTACGAGAGATCTGCCGACGTTCCCTCGGGTCGACATGTCAGTCTTCTTACTGAACACAACCCGGGTGCGCAATACATCATGGCGCCCAAAACCCGCGCTGGATCAGCAAAAAAATTCATAACTTCAGACGCATAGCCCGTCGCTCCCAAAATCGTAGTTGCAGCGTGCAACGACGGTTGCGCGGGCCGCGGGCCGTCCGCTTGCGGAGATTCGGGACCGATGGCGATCTAGCGGCAGAAATCCGGCGATAAGAAGACCAGACGGAAGACGGCGCAGCCTCCCGTCTGGTCCGTCGTTCGATGGGCTCAATCGAGCTTGAAGCGCACCTGCTCGGGCTCGTGGTCAGGCATGGTCAGGGAGAGCACGATGGTCGTGCCCTTGCCGGCATTGAAGCTGCCGGTGCCCTTGAGCGCGTTGCCGCCGGCGGGCGTCAGCGTCACCTGCGCGGTCTTGCCATCCGCCAGAACGGTCGCCGTGGCCTTGGCAGCGCTCGTATCCTCCGCCTCGCCATTCTCGTGCGTCACGTAGACCTCGAGCGTCCCGCCTTTCGCCACCAGCTCGTAGTGGTGATGGTCGGTGTGCTCCACGATTCCGCCGTGCTTCGCCGCGTGGTCGTGCGCGTGCTCGTGGCCATCGCCTTCGACGTGGTTGTGGCCTTCGTCGGCAACCGCGACCCACGCGCCCATGGCCAGCGCCGCGAGAACGACTGCTATTCGCCTGATCATCGACTGTCTCCTTGTTGTGACATCTAAAAGGCTTCGGCGTGAACGGACGTTCTCTGCTCGGCGAGAAGCCGCTCGAGCGGCTTTCTTCCAAAGAGCAAGAACAGGACAGGAGTCAGAAAGGCGTCGAGCAGCGTCGCCGAGAAGAGCCCGCCGAAGATCGTGATCGCCACAGGGTGCAGGATCTCCTTGCCGGGCTCGTCGGCGCCGATCATGAGCGGCAGCAGCGCGATGCCGGCGGCGAGCGCCGTCATGAGCACCGGCGTCAGCCGCTCGAGCGTACCGCGCATGACCAACTCACGGCCGAACCGCTCGCCCTCGAACAATGCGAGATTGATGTAGTGGCTGATCTTCAGGATGCCGTTGCGGGTGGCGATGCCGGTCAGCGTGATGAAGCCGATGGCGCTGGCGACGGAGAACGGCTGTCCCGCGATCATGAGCGCCGCCACGCTGCCGATGAGCGCGAGCGGCACGTTGCCCATGATGATCAGCGCGAGGGCCGTCGAGCGGTAGCGCGTGTAGAGCACGACGAAAATGAGCGCCAGCGAGACGACGGAAAGCAGCGCGATCAGGCGTGAGGCTTCCTCCTGTGCCTCGAACTGACCTTCGAGCCGCGTGACGTACCCCTGCGGCAGCGGCGCGGCGGCGATCTCCGCACGGATCGCATCGACGATGCGCGCCATGTCGGAGCCGTCCGTGTTGGCCAGCACGGCGATGCGGCGGCGGCCGTTCTCGCGCAGGATCTGGTTCGGGCCATCGGTCTCGATGACGTCCGCCACATTGCGGAGGGGGATGCGTCCCGCCGGGCTCTCGATCAGCATATCGCCGAGCGCGCGCGTGGTGCGGTCGGCGTCCGAAAGCCGCAGCACCACCTCGAAGCGCTTCTGCTGGTCGATGATCTCTGAGACGACGCGTCCGTTCGACAGCGTCTCGAGCGTTTCCGTAATCACGCTCGGATTGAGGCCGTAGCGCTTGGCCTTCTCGTAGTCGACGCGGACTTGCAGCTCGGGAATGCGCACCTGCCGCTCGGTCTGGAGGTCGACCACGCCGGGAATGCGCCGCAGACGGGCCTCGAGGTCGGCTGCCAGGGCGCGCAGCGTGTCGTAGTCGTCGCCGTAGATCTTGAGCGCGATCTGCGCGCGCACGCCCGACAGCATGTGATCGAGCCGATGGGCGATGGGCTGGCCGACGGTGATCGATGCCGGCAGCACCGACAGGCGTCCGCGGATGTCCGCCAGCACGGCCTCGCGGCTGCGGTCGGAGCGCCTGAGATCGACGTCGAGCTCGCTCACGTGCACGCCCTCGGCATGCTCGTCGAGCTCGGCGCGGCCGGTACGGCGTCCGACCGAATGCACCTCCGGCACCTCGGCGACGATGGTCTCGGCCAGCCCGCCGAGGCGATCCGACTCCGCGAGGCTGATGCCCGGCTGCAGCGAGACCGTGACGAGCACCGTGCCTTCGTTGAAGGCCGGCAGGAAGGCGCGCGGCAGCATGGCGCCGGCAACGAGCGCCGCAAGGACCGCGGCCACCGGCATGCCGATGACGAACAGCGGGCGCTCGAAGCACCAGGCGAGGCCGCGCCGCTGCCAGCGCTTCAGCACACGCACGATAGGGCTTTCGTGCTCGGCCAGATGCTTCAGGCGCGGGATCAGCCAGTAGGCGAGGACAGGCGTCACGGTCATCGAGACGAGCAGGCTGGCCAGGATCGAGACGATGAAGGCGATGCCGAGCGGCGCGAACAGGCGTCCCTCGATGCCGGATAGCGCAAACAGCGGCAGGAACACGAGGACGATGATGGCCGTCGCGTAGAGGATGCCGGTCCGCACCTCGATCGAGGCCGCGGCCACCACCTCCTCGGTCGAGCGCGGATCGCGGCTTCCGGCGATACGATGCAGGCCGAGCCGGCGGTAGATATTCTCGACATCGACAACCGCATCGTCGACGAGGGCACCGATGGCGATGGCGAGGCCGCCGAGCGTCATGGTGTTGATCGACAGCCCCATGATCTCGAACACGATGACGGTGGTCAGCACCGACAGCGGGATGGCGAGCAGCGAGATCAGCGTCGTCTGCCAGTTGAGCAGGAACAGGAACAGCACCACGGCGACGACGATGAGCGCCTCGACCAGCACACGCTTCACGTTGTCGATCGACGATTCGATGAACGTCGCCTGTCGGAACTGGACGTCCGTGACCTTCACGCCCTCCGGCATGACGCGCTGCAGCCCGGGCAGCATGCGCTCGATCTCGCGGGTGATGGTGACGGTGTCGGCGTCGGGCTGCTTCTGCACGCCGAGAATGACGGCGGGCTTGCCGTTGAAACCGGCATCGCCGCGCTTGGTCCGGGCCGCGAAATCGACATCGGCCACCTGGGAGAGCGTGACGACCTGGCCGTCGCGGTAGGCGACGACGAGGTTGCGCAGATCCTCGATCCTCGACGAGCGGCCGATGTTGCGGATCAGGAACTCGCGCGTTTTCTGGTCGACGAAGCCGCCGCCGGTGTTGACGCCGAACGACTTGATGGCCTGCTCGATGGCCTCGAAGCCGATGTCGAGGCCCGTCATGCGGCGTGGATCAGGCACGACGCGGTATTGGCGCACCTGGCCGCCGATCGGAATCACCTGAGAGACGCCCGGCACCGTCAGGAGCTGCGGCCGCACGGTGAAGTCGGCGATCTCGCGCAACATCATCGGCGTCGCCTTGTCGCTCGCCGCCGACATGGCGATCAGCATGATCTCGCCCATGACGGACGAGATCGGCCCCATCTGCGCCGTGACGTTGGGCGGAAGTTGCTCGCGCACGAGCTGCAGGCGCTCGGCGACCTGCTGGCGGGCGCGATAGATCTCGGCCGACCAATCGAACTCCACGTAGACGATCGAGAGAC
>JAFKKW010000098.1 GCA_017304275.1 Hyphomicrobiales bacterium
GAAGCAGAAGCGCGCGCGGCCCAGAAGGCCAAGCAGGACGCCGATATGGAAGCGGAGGCGAAAGCCGACGCCGAACGGCAGAAGGCCGCCGAAGAGGAAGCAAAGCGCGCCGCGCGGAAGACGACGGCGGAGACGGAGGCTTGCGAGCGGAAGCTTTCCGCGGCCGTCTCCGAGGGCGTCATCCTGTTCGATCGTGCCAGCGCCGACATCGACCGCAAGAGCGCGCGGACGCTCAAGCGGCTCTCGGAGATCGTCAAGACGTGCCCGGGGGCACGCGTGGAGGTCGAGGGGCACACCGACTCCGAGGGCACCGACGAGCGCAATCAGAATCTCTCCGAGCGGCGCGCACGCGCCGTGGTCGGTGAGCTCGTGAAGGCCGGGGTTTCCGAGGATCGGCTTTCGGCGGTCGGATTCGGGGCGACGCGACCGGTGGCGTCGAACGATACCAAGGCCGGAATGGCAAAGAACCGACGCATCGAGTTCAAGGTGTTTACGGATTAGTCGGGAAGGTGGGGACGGCGAGATGGATTACCTGGTCGTACAACTGTTCTGGTATCTGGCAGTCGCGTTTGCTGTCGGTGTCGTCGTCGGGTGGATTAGCTGTGGAGGGGTCGAAGACTGAGCCCATCGGGTGGGGCAGTCTTTGAAAGGGAGTAGGGGCGTATGACGATTTTGCTCGTGCAGACATTCTTGCTGTTGCTGGGAGCGTTCCTGCTCGGCGCCTCGCTCGCATGTCTCCTACGGCGCGGGCTTTCGCCCGAACGCAAGGCGGAGGTCGACAACACGAGCGTAGCAACCGCTGCACCGCCTACTGCGCCGGTCGCGGGTACCGATCGCTTCGGCCGGGCGCTCTCGGGAGGAGCCGGGCCCGCCGTGCCGCCGGTGTTCCAGCCGGGACAACCCGTCGTCGAGGTTCAGCCCCGTCCCGATCCGGAACCGCAGTTCGAGCCGGTGCCCGAACCGGTTGCCTCTGTTCCGCCCGAGCCTGCCCCTGCCCCTGCCCCGCAGGTGGCCGCGCCGCCGCCGTCACCGCCGCAGCGCGACGTGCTGCCGCCCAGACCGGCGCCGGACCCCGCACCGGTGCGTTCGGACGAGCAGAGCTATACACAGATCGCCGTCGCGGCTGCAGCGGCCGCGGCCGTTGCCGCCAGTGCTAGAGCCGAGGCGGAAGCTGCAGTTGCAGCCTCCGCACCGGACCCGGAGGTAGAGGAACTGGCGGCCGAGGAAGATGCGGAGACGCGCTTCGGTACGCCGGCAACCACCTCGCCGCTCGAGCGCCTGCCGAGCGAGCCCGTCGACGACCTGACGCACGATTGGAATGAGATCGACAAGCGTGTCCGGCCGCACATGCGCCGACAGTTCGACCCGCGACAGCG
>JAFKKW010000413.1 GCA_017304275.1 Hyphomicrobiales bacterium
CTGCTCCCGGCTTCTTCGCTCTCTTTGTGATGGCTCAGACGGAATCGAGCGCGCCCATTAACCAAATTTTTCTGTTTTATATCAAACAGTTTGCATTATTGACGCGTAACAACACAGCACAATATACGTGTAACTGCCCAGCATAATCGACGCGCAACACAGGCGATATTCGACCCTTTGCTACGTTCATCGCCGACGGGCTGGAAAAATAATCATCGGCCTGACCGGGTTAAAGAGCCGCCAACGCGCCTGATCAATCTCGATCATTTCTGATCACGCTCAGAATGCCTGCCAGATCTGAAATCGGAAACACATGAAGGGGTATTCCCAGCAAGCGAGCGGCTGCGTACGCCGCGAGCAAGGCTTCGTTTTGATGCTTATCCAGTTCAGCGGCCGATTGAACAGGGCGCTTGCGGGTTGTGTCCGCCGCCCTGCGCCGATGAATGGCATCCGGATCGTCCACCACCAGTACGAATTTCTGGATGCCGAGCGCCCCGAAAACAGAAGGCTCAATCCTCACCAGACCGTTCGGCGTATCGATAACCGTATGGCCATCCAAAATGACGGTGCCCATCGCCAAATCGCGGGCCGCCCGAAATCCTTCCACTAAAAGCGCCTGATTGTCCCCGATATCGACCTGGCGCAGATCGTCGTGCCCAACCGCACCCGCTTCAAGCGCATTGCGCGCGTCCTTGATCAACGCGCTGGCCTGAAGATGCTGAAACACAAGCGTCTCGGCAACGGCGCGCAGCACCGTTGACTTGCCGACCCCCGAAACCCCGACGAGTGCAACGACCGTCTGCGTCATGTCGCAAACCCAAGGCGCAGGCGGCTCAGGAGATCGGCAAGCTTCGCCCCCCTGATTTCGAAAATCGACTGCGGCGGATGGCCCCCGATGATGCCGGCCTTCTGAAGATCGGCGTAGCTGATCGCCGGATCGATGTACCCCGCCAGCAGGTAATTGATAACTTTGACCGGGCGCTCCGCGCTGGCACCCCAGGCGGCAAGCTCTGCCTCGCTGTAGACGGACCGTCCGCCCGTCATCTGCATTAACTCCTTGGTCGATGTCGCGCTCTGAACCTCCTCGAACACGCCAAGGGCAGTCATCGCCTGAGACGGCGGACTTTTGGACTTGCTCTTGTAGAAGAAGAGGAGTGACCCCGCGGGCCCCAGCTTTGATTGAGCGCGGCACAAGTAAACCTTACGAATCGTATTCCCCGGCTGACCCGCGCAATCGAACAGTCCTCTATCCTGCTTGAGATCGGGATAGAGCGTATCGTGATAGTCCTCCACGATCGGCACCCCGAAAGCACGCACGTCCGGCCCCACAAGGAAACGGGGATAGTTGAGGCGATCAAGCTCGAAATCACTCAAGCCGTCGACCCGATCAAGCTTCGCCGCAGAGAAGGACTTCTCATAAATAAGCTCCCCGTCCGGCTTGGTCGCCGTATGGGCAAAACCGTAATATTCCAGAAGGTCGATCAGCGAGACTTGGTCCTCGTACGTGGTCACATAGGCCAGCTTGTAACCATTGGCCTGCGCGAACCAGAGCGCCTTCTTCAGCAACAGCTCTCCGAGCTTCACCCCGCGTTTGTCCGGGCTTACCTTGAACGTGCATATCTTGAGGATCTTGGCAGCCTTGATCGTCGCATCGGTCTTAGCGCCCGTCTCATCCTTTATGACGACGATCCCGGCGAGACCATTGTCATCGACAATCCAGCATGGCCGCCGCTCCCGCACGCATTTCTCGGTCCACCATTTGTTGAAATCCGGATACCCCTGCCGCAGGCTATCGAAGATGGGATCATCCAAGGGAATCTCGTTGGCCGATACCTCCTCGATATAGCGGATCGGCGCGCCTTTCGGCTCATACGTCGTCTTGAGCAGTTGGACCGCGTCGGGAACAAACAGCACGCGCCGCCCAAGCTCCGGGCTGTGCCGCCGCGCCCGCTCGTGCAATTTCCGGTCTTGCGTGACCACGAAATCCGCGGCGCCACGATCAAGCGCATCGAGCAATGTCGCATCCACGACGTCGTTGGCTTTTGCAAGCGGCCCGAACTTCGCCTCAAGATCAGCCGCCGTAAGGCCGCGCACCTTCTTTAGGATATGGTATTTATCAAGCTTGCTGAGCGACACGTCGCGCCGCCGCGTATTGCGATCGCGCTTGAGATCATCCTTGGCCGCCTCATGGACAAGGACATCGACCTTATGCTTGGCGGCAACCGAGAGCAGGGCTGAGAAGGCGGGCTGAACGGCGAGATCGTCCTCAAGGCCGATGATGACGTTCGTATCAATCAGATACGTTTGGGAACTCGTCATGCAGGGCCTTTCTCAGGATCGGCGTCGCATAGAGGAAGGACTGCGGCGGCTCAAAGCCGAACCGATCGCGAAGCTCGGAAAGTGTTAGCGGGCGGGTGAAGGGACGGGCATTTGCAAACTCGAGCGCGAAACCTTCGTCCACACCCTCAAAGTAGGCGTCAAAATCAGGCCGCTTGATAAAGGCAGTTTTGGCGTATTGCCGCCAGATATCCTTGACCGGGAGCTTGATCACGTCCGCGATCTCCGCTCGTCCCACCATCGCGCGCACGGGCGACGTCGAATAAATGTATGCAATAGTCCCGCGCGGTGCCGACAGCGGAAAACGCCGCCTGAGCTCCACCGTCTTCCGACCCTCCAGGATTCTCGCCGAGTATTGTGGCCGGATGCTCAGCACCACGTCCCGCTGCCGCGGGAACACGTCGTCCCCGAAGATCGGGAACACAAGCTGATTCTCGTCGGGCGTGTTCGGGTCAAACGCCAGATTGAACTGATTCGCATATTCCCGTGTCGCCGGGAACGCCGCCTCTATCCTTAGGGTCGCGCCGAGAGCAGCCACATAGCGCTGCAAGGAGAGCAAGTGGACATCCCCACGCTGCTCGATCTTGGATACGGACCCTTGACCAATCTCCAGGCGTTCAGCCATTTCTTCTTGGGTCACGCCCGCAAGCTCACGCAAGCGCTTGAGCGAATGACCGATGATGCGCCCTGTGTCGCCATCACCGAGCTTCACCGCCCGAATCACCTTGTTCTTAATATCTGTCATCGCGCGCCCCCAAGGTACTGCAACGAATCTATCGCAACCCCATATTCCTCGCAAGGAATATTGCCAATCATTGCGCGCATTTGCTTTTATTATGGGTTCGCGTGACATAATGCCAATTAAAATAAAAAATACTGCGCCAAATAAAGTGAAAACATGCAGACGAACTTCTGTTGAAACGCGGACACAATTGTTGTCAAAAAACCGGATATTGCAAATGGCAATGAATACGCTGAGCACGCCGCACTGGCGCGGTCCAACGTAGAGGATTTTCCGACTGAACCACTGGGCTCAAACTAGCTCCGCTAGCGTAACGACATCGACAACCATGACACCCTCGATCGATTGGCCGTATAAGTGTCCGAAATCACGCTTGTCTCCTGTAAGTAGAAACTGACAACGGCCACCAATCGCAGCGCCCAGTACGGGGCGATCTTTGTCCCGAAGGTCAACTTCGACAAGCAGCGGGCTTTCCGGCACAATCTCAAGACCGGACTTGACCTCATGGAACGAGTCGACCCAGGCAGGGCGCTTCAAAACCAGATTCCTCTCCGCTTCTGCCAACACAAAACCGCTGCACACCAAAGAATGCGACTGCCGTAGATAGCAGAGGAACCAGAATAATTCGCTTTGGGGGTTGCTCCCGGAAAACAGAATATTCGCGTCGAGGAAGGCGCGCACTTATGCCTTAAGCCCGCGGCGTCTCAGCACAGCGCCCAGGGCCGCATCATCTCGCTCAAATTCCGCAATACGGCCTTCAGAGTAGACCTCGATGGGGGCAAGGAACGCTGGACGCAACACAATCTCTCCCTCCGGTGTAGCCTCGACGATGAACTGCTGCCGTCCCGCCAGCCCGAGAGATTTTCGAATGGCTGCAGGCAACGTCAATGTTCCGCGCTCGGTAAGAAAGGTCGTTTCCATTATTTCAGAATAGCAGATTTCCTGATTTTCTGCATTGGGAATATATTCCTTTCGCAAAGTGTGATAATGTATCTTATGGAAAATGATCGGTGAGAGCTGCCCTAGGCATCCGCGTCTTCGGGAAATTCCGTTGCTCGTTTAATCAGGCGAACGTCATCCTCAACTCTCTCCATGCGCCGCTCTAGCAAATTGATGTCGTGTTGCGGGGCTTGGAGAGCCGCGCGGACGGACGCAAATCCTTCTCGCAATCGTCACGCAAGAATCCCATCTCGCGAGTCTGCTCGACACTTTGCGTTTGTAAGTCCTGGCCCTGCCCACGATTGGTACTCGCTCATAGGGTGAGTCCGTTCTGGTTATGGTCCACGTTGGACCTCCTTGCAAACTCGCTCGGCGTGAGCCCGTTGAGGCTCTTATGCGGGCGTCCTCCATTGGAGAACAGCGTCTCGTTCTAGAGCTCGTCGCGCAGCCGCCCGTTGAAACTCTCGACGAAAGAGTTCTGCTGCGGTTTGCCGCGCTAATATATTGCCAGTCGATGCCACTGGCCTTGCTGCGGCCGCCGTTGGTATAGCGATGGGAACTGGCACCGATCGCCATGGAAAGCGCTTGAATTACCCTTTTTGACGGGCGATTTCAACGGCATCGCGCGCGTAGAGCCGACTGCAACATTTGTAGAGCTGACCGAAAGAGCTGCGCTGAAGCAGCGATCCCGATCACGAGATCGGGCCAAGGCGACTGTAAACCCCACACCGCCACAGCTGTCGCGATGACGGCGATGTTCCCGAGTATACTTGGTCGACTATTCTCTTCGTAGATACTAAACAGGCGGCGCTCCCCGATATGGGGCGCCAGGATGGCAATGCTGCCGAGATTAGCCAAGATGCCGAGGGCGCCAACGAAACCCATCACGCCGGCGTGTGGCAGCTCCGGAATGAATGAGTGATAGATCGCTGAGGTTAAAACTCCGAGGCTCGTCACGCACAAAATTCCGGCCATAAGCAGAGCGGCGGCCGCGCGCGTGCGCTTTGTGGTTCCAATCACGGCAAGGCTTAATGCATAAACAAGCACATCATGCAAGAAATCCAGGGCGTCCGCTGTGAGAGCATGCGAGCTAGACAGGTAACCGCCGATCATCTCGATGACGAACATCGAGCCTGTGATCGCGATGACAATCAAAAGAGCGACCCGGTGCCCGGAAGGGGCTTCGTCTAGATCGAGCAACCCGCATTGGGTGCCTTGGTCCTTGCGTCGCCGGGATTTGCCGGCCTGCATTTTTTGCTCGCGTGATTTCATTTTTGACACTGCCAGATTGGTAAACAGCGCAATGTGCGCGGCTCATGGATGAGAAATCTCGACGGCGTCATTTCCCCTCCAGCGTAGACCTCGACCTTGTTGTAAATTGAACGGGGCAATGGCAGCACGACGGAGCAAAAATGCCGGCCGAACAGCAGTCCCGCTGAGCCGCATTGCTTGATCTCCTTGGTGTCTGGCAAGATTCTCTTTATCCGTGGAGTTCGCAGAGGGCATTAATGCCGATGGGTATGATGCATATCCGGCACATGCGGGTGCGTATGCTTTAGAGGCTCGTGGCGATGCCGATGCGTGTGGCGTTCACCCGCTGGATCGGTAGCAGTGTGCACGTGCCGATGATGCTGGTCATGAACGTGGGAGTGCGAGTGCTCAAGCGCTTCGTGGACATGCTCGTGCTCATGCCGCTCAGTAAGGTGAAGCCACACCCCAAGCCCCATTAAGCTGCCCGCGACAACAAGCTGGACCGTAACAGGTTCACCCAGCCCAAGGATCGATGCAAATGTTCCAAGAAACGGAGCGGTCGAGAAGTACGCACCGGTTCTTGCTGTTCCAAGATAACGAAGCGAGCGGACAAACAAGGCAAGGCTCAGGCCATAGCCGAGGAAGCCGACGAGTCCTGCCATAATCGCAGGCCAGATTTTCGGTAGCGTGCCCCCGAGCAGCAATCCGAGCGCCAAACTGACTGAGCCAGCAACCAGGCCCTTGATTTCGACAATCTGCAGAGGATCAGCAAGTGAGACTTTGCGTGTGAGATTGTTGTCCAGCCCCCAGGCGACGCAAGCTCCGACGATAAGCATTGGGCCGAACAGACTCGAAAGTGTCGGCCTGCCCGACCACGCTAGAACGGCCGCTCCCGCCACGAGGCAGATCATGCCAAGCGCAACTCTGCGATCGAAATTCTCGTGAAAGGCAAACCAGGCCAGGAGCGCAGTTGCAACGCCTTCCAAAGTCAGGAGCAGGGACGCTGTCGAAGCTTCGGTTCGATCTAAACCCGCCATGAGGAGAATCGGCCCAGCAATTCCTCCGGCCACGATCGCTCCGGCTAGCGATGGCATGTCCTTGGCGTCAAGGGGCGCTTCCTGGGGAGTAGAGCCCGCCGGTAGGGTTTGCGTAAACCGCCGGAGTATACCTATGCCGATACCAGCGCCGCAATAAAGGATGCCGGCAAGAACAATTGGATCAATATCGCCAAGCAAAAACTTGGCGGCCGGGGTCGAAATGCCGAACAGGGCAGCGGAGGCGAGAGCAAGGATGACGGCATGACGGTTCATGGATCTGATAGTACATAGCTGACGGGAAGACGGCCAGATACTCTGGCGCGGGCGTAGCAGTCGCTCAATTGCGAAACTACGTTTGTCGCGGTGAGTTTTTGACCCGCGCGAATGATGCGGCGACGTCAAAGCCGGGTTCGTTCAGGTTTGCTCGTCGGTCATGGTCAGGCCGCATTTCAAAGTGAGGGATGTGGCAGTAACGGCGGAGGATTTGACGAACTCACTGCCAACATGCAACTTTCCGGCGGAAATGACATACTTGGCTCTGTTCTCGGCAAGGTCTGACAGGATGACGCCCGCGACCGCTTGGTTGCGCCGGATCATCGCTAGCGTCGTGATCGCATTCATGGCTATCAATCTCGTCGGTGGAGCTTTCTCAGGGTACATCCACGCACACGAGCCCAACTACGATAGCAATCACCATCATCATGGCGATGACGACCACCATGACCATGGGTTTGGTTCCGACTTAGAGGCTATCGGCCTGACCAACGAGGGAAGTTCGAATTCAGAAGATGGAGCTATGGCCCAGCTCCATGACCATGGCGCCAGTGTCGTGCTCGCCGAAGTAGAGGCGACTCACTGGACAGCTACAAGTCTTCAACACGTCTGGAGACAAATCGAGCCCGCGAGGCGCATTACAAATCGCCGCGAAGCCTCCGAAAGACCTCCTAGAGTGGCATGACCGCGCGTTGGCGCCCGCATATCTATTGTCTGTCACTCTGACCTAGGTTTCTGATCATGCTTCATCTTGCCTGTGCGCTTCTGTTATCGTTGGGATCGGTCTCTCTCGCAGGTCCTGGTCATAGCGGCGACGAAGGGCACTCGCATGATGCGTCCCAAGCCGCTTCGTCACAAAGTCCGCGCGTCGTGGGAACGTCCGAAGCCTTCCAGCTTGTTGGCATTCTCAAGAACGACCTGCTCACGATCTATCTCGACCGGGAGCAGGACAACAGCCCGGTTCTCGATGCCACAGTCGAGGTTTCAGCGGACGGCAAAACCGTGGTCGCGGAGGCGACGTCGGACGGCACATATACGCTGCCGGCAGCAACCGTCGCAAAGCCTGGCGAAAACGTGCTCGAGTTCTCAATCACGGACGGACAGACCTTCGATCTTTTGGGGGGCACGCTGCTCGTTCCCGGTGAGAAATCCGAACACGCCGCACATGACCCAACGTCGCCTCGCGGATGGCTCGACCGGCCCATTCCAGCCGGTTGGGCAGCACTCGGGGGTATCATAGTGCTTGTGGCCGGCAGCTTGATTGGCGGGCTTTTCTCACGTCGTGCGATGCTTGCTCACATCCTGGTCTTGTTCGCTTCCGGAGCGCTGCTTTTCGGCGACCCGGCAACTGCTGGACCGGGACATTCCGGAGATGAGGGTCATGCGCATGGCCCAGAATCCGCCGATGGCGCGAGCGACAGTCCGCGTCGATTGTCGGACGGGTCGGTGTTTTTGCCCAAGCCCACGCAACGGCTTATTGAAGTTCGGTCACGCTATGTCGGGGCAGAGACGGTCCGCCGCGCCATCCGAATGCCGGGACGCGTGATTTCGAATCCGAACCACACTGCAATCGTTCAGAGCACGGTCGACGGGCGGATAACGCCGTACAACGGAAAGTTTGCCCAAGTTGGACAGAAAGTCCGTGCCGGCGAAGTGCTGGGATTCGTGCAGCCCGTCATGTCCGAGATTGATCGGTCGGATTTCGAGCAGACGGCGGGCCAGCTCGATCAGGAAATCGCGCTGGCCATAAACCGCCTAGAGCAATTCCGCAAATTCAGCACCTTTCCGGCCGAACGCATCCGCACCGCCGAGATCGAGGTGGCGAATTTAGAGCGTCGTCGCGCGGCGATGGCGCAACGGAAGAGGGGCAACGAGCCCCTGACCGCGCCGATCGATGGCGTGATCGCAACGGCCCAAGCGGTTATCGGGCAAGTCGTTTCACCGAAGGATGTGCTGTTCCAGATTGTTGAGCCACGCTCACCTTGGATTGAGGCGCTGGCGTACGAGACCGTCGACGTCGATCAGTTGGGAGCGGCGCGCGCCGTAGTCAACAATCTTCCGCCGGAAAACTTGCAGTTCGTTTCGCGTAGCCCGTCACTCGCGCAGCATGCGACAGCCATTAAGTTTCAGGCTGCCGACCCCTCGCGCCTCGACATCGGCCGCCAAGTCACGGTGCTGGCGGAGACCGGCAAGCCGATGAGCGGGATCGTGATCCCTCGCGCCGCCGTTGTTCAGGCGCCTAACGGCGAGTTTGTCGTCTTCAGGCATATCGAACCGGAGCGCTTCGAACCGAAGCCGGTTCAGTTTGTCGATGTGGATGGGGAGCGTGTGCTGCTGACGGCAGGAATCGAAGCTGGCGAGAAGATTGCCGTGCAATCGGCTGCTCTCATCAACCAGATCCGGTGAGGCTGATCGATGTTCAACATTCTCGTCACGGCCAGTCTGCGTCATCGCCTGATCGTCCTGTTCGTAGCCGCCCTGCTGGTCGGTTACGGCATGATGATGCTGCCCCGCGTTCCAATGGACGTCTTTCCTGATTTAACGAAGCCTATCGTAACGGTACAAACGGAAGCCGACGGCATGGCGCCGCAGGAAGTGGAACTTCTTGTCACGCGCCACATCGAAACAGCAATGAACGGTCTTCCCGGCGTCGGGCGGGTGCGCTCGGTATCCGGTGTCGGCCTCTCTATCGTCTATGTCGAGTTCGACTGGGGAACGGAGATCTACCGGAACCGTCAACTCGTGACCGAGAAGCTCGGCGGCATCCGCGATCGCCTGCCGCGCAACGCTGTCGCGTCTCTCGGTGGTATCAACTCGATCATGGGCGAGATCATGCTGGTGGCTTTGACCGGGCCGAAGCTGTCGCCCATGGAACTGCGCGAAATCGCCGATTTCACCATCAGACCGCAACTTCTGGCGATCCCCGGCGTGGCGCAGGTCATTCCAATCGGCGGCGAGGTGCGCCAGTTCCAGATCTCGCCCAGCCCCGTCGCCATGAAGACGCTCGGCGTAACGCCCGAAACGCTGGAGGCGGCCGTGCGCAATTTCGGGATGAACTTCGGCGGTGGCTTTGTCGATCAGCACGGAAGCGAGTTTCTTATTCGCAATGTTGGCGATGCTGTCGATCTCCAGCAGTTGCGCAATGTCGCCGTGGCGCAGCATGGCGGCCGCACGATCCTTCTGAATGAGATTGCAGATATCTCATTTGCCCCCCGCGTGAAGCGTGGCGAAGCCGGATACAACGGGGCGCCATCCATCATCATGAGCATCCAGAAGATGCCTACGGCAGACACTCTGCCCTTGACCGCTGCGGTCGAAGCGGAGCTGGCCGCCTTACAGCGGACGCTGCCCGACGGCGTGAACGCAACAAACATCCAGTTCCGCCAGGCCACCTTTATTGAGCGATCGATAGAGAACGTGAAGTCGGTGTTGATCGAGGCAGCCGCGGTTGTTGCCATCGTGCTGGTGCTATTTCTTCTGAATTGGAGGGCCACCGTAATTTCGCTCACGGCCATCCCGATCTCGATCCTGGTGACGGTTCTCGTCTTCAGCATCTTTGGGTTGACCATCAACACCATGACGCTGGGCGGCCTCGCCATTGCTATCGGCGAGTTGGTGGACGATGCGGTCGTCGACGTGGAGAACATTCTTCGGCGGCTCAAAAACAACTCCCAGCTTCCGCAGCCGCTCCCTGCCATACAGGTGATCGCCGCCGCCAGCCGAGAGGTCCGCTCAGGGATCGTCTATGCGACGTTCATCATCGTTTTGGTCTTCGTGCCGCTGTTCGCGTTGAGTGGCGTCGAGGGCCGCCTGTTCACGCCGCTAGGCGTTGCCTACATCGTGTCGATCCTGGCATCCCTGCTGACGGCCATCACGGTCACTCCGGTGCTTTCCTATTACCTTCTACGCAACACGCGGGTATCGGTGCACAAGGACACTGCCATCGTGCGTGAGCTCAAGGCCGGCAATAGCTCGCTGCTTCGGTGGGCCTTCGACCACCCCCGTACCGTTGTTCTTCCAATTGTCGGCGCGGTCGCATTGGCCAGTGTCGGCGCGGCGCTGTTGCCGCGTGCGTTCTTGCCGCCCTTCAACGAAGGGACCCTTCTCGTTGGCATGCAATACAATCCCGGCATAAGCCTCGCGGAATCGCATCGCTTGGGTTTCGCGGCCGAGCGGCTTGTCATGACGGTCCCCGAGGTCAAGTCCGTCGGCCGGCGCACCGGGCGCGCGGAGCTCGATAGCCACGCCGAAGGCGTCCACGCGAGCGAACTCGACATAGACCTCGAGCGCTCAACCCGGCCGAAGGAAGCGGTGTTCGAGGATATACGCGAAAAACTATCCGTTCTGCCGGTGTCGGTGGCGCTCGGGCAGCCGATCTCGCACCGGATCGATCACATGCTCTCCGGCGTTCGGGCCGCGATTGCAATCAAGATATTCGGCCCGGATCTGGACGTGCTCCGCACGCTTGCCGACAATCTCAACACACGTTTGAAAGCCGTTCGGGGTCTCGTTGATCTCAACGTCGAGAAGCAAACGCTGATCCCGCAGATTCGCGTCCGAGCCACGGCGGAAAACGCTGCGATCTACGGCTTGTCTCCCGCGCAGGTCACATCGGCGATTGAAGGCCTCTCGAATGGCCGCGTCGTTTCACAGGTCAGTGATGGACTGCGCCGTTTCGACGTCGTTGTGCGCCTGTCTGACGAGAACAGGTCGACGCGCGCCTTGGGTGACGTCCTGATCCCTACGCCGACCGGCTATGTGCCGCTTCACTATGTGGCGAGTGTCGACGAGACAGTGGGTCCGAATCAGATTCTCAGGGAGAACGGGCATCGCCGCATCCTGCTGTTCGGTAACGGCGACGGCGTGCGCGACATGGCGGCCATAGTCGAGGATGTCCGTCGCATCACCTCCGAGATGGATCTCCCCTCCGGGTACGTGATCCGCGTCGATGGCACATTTCAGGCACAAGAACAGGCGACGCGCACCATCGCGCTGCTGTCTCTCGTTTCTCTCGCCCTGATCTTCCTGGTGCTTTACTCGCGCTACCAGTCTGCCGTGCTCAGCACCATTATTCTTATGAATATCCCGCTGGCCCTGATCGGAAGCGTAGTGGCGCTTTGGATTGCCGGACAACCGTTGTCGGTCGCCAGTATGATTGGCTTCATCACGCTGGCCGGCATCACGGCACGCAACGGCATCCTCAAGATCAGTCACTACATAAACCTCGCCGTGCTTGAAGGTGAGACTTTTGGACGGGAGCTGGTCATACGCGGTAGCCTCGAACGCCTGACACCCGTTTTGATGACGGCCCTCGCTGCCGGGCTCGCACTCATTCCATTGTTGATCGGGGCCGACCAGCCGGGGCGCGAAATCCTTCATCCCGTTGCGGTCACCATTTTCGGCGGGCTCGTCACAGCTACAATAATCGACACGGTGCTAACACCGTTGTTGTTTCTGAGGTTTGGCCGCAAACCGCTGGAGGCGCTTGTCGCTGAACGCGCTGCGGCGAACACAACGGCCGCCATCGGAAACGGTGTGGCCGAAGCCTATTGATCCCCCACATTGAACGGAGAACGCAACATGCCTCGTAGCACGCTGACCGCCAGTCTTCTCGCAGTGGCTCTGGCGGTATCAGGTCCCGCTTTGGCGCAAAAGGCAGGACAGCATGGCGGACAACCTGCCGTCGTCGCCGGTCATCACGATGCCGAACTCGTGATCGAGCCGACAAGGCTCGTCCTCTACCTCACCAATCACGGAAAGCCTTTGTCGGCCAAAGACAATACCATCAAGGCGACCGTTCAGGACGCCGGAACCAAGTCCGAGATCAAGTTGACGGTCGAGGGCGACCACCTTGTCGGTCCGCTCTCCACACCTTTGAACAAGGGCGCGATCGTGCTGCTCTCTGGAAAAACAGAAGATGGGCATGGCGTATCGGCCCGCTTTACCGTGAGGTAGCCAGCATAATCCCCGGCAGCAATCGCCAGACGAGTGCTGCCGGGCGGTTGGCGTTTGGCCCGTGGAGTTACCTGCCCCGGCACAGGGCCAGACTTGTCCGGCCCGAATAAAGTTAACGCGCCGGCCGTTACATGCGTTATGCTTGCCGAACCAAGGAACCTGTGCCACGATTCCTACCGTGAAAAAACGCTTTTACCGACGGTGTTTCGGAGTCCTCGGCATCTTTGCGATGCTCGGGGCGCTGGTCACATTGCCGCTGACCAGCACCTACACGCTGGCGATGGCCACCGCTCATCAAGCCGCACCCGGAGACATGGCGAAATCCGATGCAATGCCTTGTCATAAGCCGGCGCAGCAGAAATCCTGTCCGGATTGCCCGCAGAAGGTATGCCCGGAAATTGGGACCTGCTTAGTCAAGTGCTTCCAGCAGCTCGTGCCACCTCCTGCAAGTGGTGTGCATCTGGAAATGGCCGTCGCGGCGCGGTTATCGCCGATCGCTGACGACGTTGTAGCCAGCTCACTTGTGGCACCTCTTCTCCGACCTCCCAGCGTCTGATCCACGCCCGATAACGGGCGATCAATGGTTACGGCACGTGTGCCGTGGCCGTTGAACGCGTCGGCCAGTGACGGCCGTCGCGACGGTTCACGACAACAGGAGATACACAAATGATCCACAAACATCTGCGCGCAGCTGCCTTCGGCAGTGCGCTGCTCACCGCCCTTGCGACCACAGCAAGGGCGGACATCAAGGACTACGAGTTTCGGCTCGACGAGAACGACATGAAACAAGGCGAGGCGACCATTGCCGTCAAGCTCGTCCATAAGCCCTCGGGCCGAGCCATCCCCGACGCGGTGATTTTCGCCAAGCGCATCGACATGGGGCCAGACAAAATGGAGGCGAAGACCGCCCCGCTTGAGCCGGTCACGTCAAGCGAGCTCGGTGTCTATCTTTTCAGGACCAACCTGATGATGGCGGGCAGCTGGGCGCTTTCGCTCGGCGCCAAGGTGCAGGGCGAGGAAGGCACTGTTCAAAGCAAGCTCATCGTGAAAGCACTGCCATGACCTCCCTCGCCAGGAACAAGGCAACCGCTGCGGCCATGGTGGTCGCGGCGGGCGCCGGAGTGTGGGCGGGCCAAAATGGTCTGCTTCACTTGCCGCAGGTCCAACCTTCCGCAACGACTTCCGAGACGTCCCCCGCTACGCCTTCGGGGGGAGCCATCTACTATCGTGACCCCGACAAGCGGCCATTCTACTCAATGACGCCCCGCAAGACCGATGATGGTCGCGATTATGTGCCCGTACTCGCCAGCGAGGACGTGAACTTCGATGCTGAGCCAGCGGCCGAGGTCGCACCCGGTGAGCGAAAGATCAAGTTCTACCGCAATCCAATGGGCCTGCCCGACACTTCGCCAGTGCCCAAAAAGGATTCGATGGGGATGGACTACATCGCTGTCTATGAAGTCGAAGACTCGGACGACGGTTCAGTAAAGGTGTCGCTCGGAAAACTGCAGCGTACGGGCGTTGAGACTGCGCTGATTGGAAGGCAGGTTCTGACGCGCACCATCAAGGCGCCCGGTGTTGTGCAACTCGACGAACGCCGGATAGCGGTCGTGGCGCCGCGCTACGACGGATTTGTCGCGAGCGTGGGGCCGGCGACCACCGCCTCTCATGTGAAAAGAGGCGATGAGCTTGTCACGCTCTTCAGTCAAGAAGTTGTGGGCTGGGCAGCGAACCTCGGAGTTGAGATCGATGCTGACCGGCGTAAGTCGTCGAACAAAACTGAAGGAAACGGCCGCAGCATTGGCGCTGCCCGTAGGCTTGAGAATTTGGGCGCGCCATTGGAATTCATTGATGCTGTTCGGCGAACGGGGCAGGTACCGAATACGTTCATCGTCCGCGCACCCTTGGATGGAGTGGTCTTGGAACGCAATGCCGTAGACGGCCAAGCCTTCAAGGCCGGCGACGTGTTGTTCCGCATCGCGGACCATTCCGTGGTTTGGATGATGGCCGACGTTGCGGAGGGCGACATCGATGCTCTCAAAGTTGGTCAGCCGGTCCAGGTCACAACGCGCGCCTGGCCCGGACGCGTTTTCAAAGGCAATGTGGCTATCGTCTATCCGCATCTCATGAAAGAAACGCGCACAGCCCGCGTTCGCATCGAGCTCGCGAATTCCGATCTCGCTCTTTTACCTGACATGTACGGCGACGTAGCCATTTCCACGGGAGAGGGAGTTCCGGTGGTGGCAGTGCCCACAAGCGCTGTCATCGACAGCGGTGCGCGGCAAGTGGTGCTGGTGGATCGCGGCGAGGGTGATGGCAGCCTGCTGCT
>JAFKKW010000099.1 GCA_017304275.1 Hyphomicrobiales bacterium
ACCACCGCTGGCGCTGATCTGCTGCTCCATGAATTTTCCGTAGAGCGCGAAGTACTTGTCGGGCGGCGCGCAGCGCAGCGCGATGGTGGCGTTGCCGGACTGCTTGCCGATCGGGAACTCGCGCATGACGAAGCGCACCTTGCCGGTGTCGATGTAGGCGCGCTTGAACTCCGGGAATGTTTCACGGTGAAACGCGCGGCAGTGCGGGCAGGTGAGCGACGCGTACTGGACGATGGTGACCGGGGCGTCGGGCCTGCCGAGCGACATCTCCGGCAGCGTGCCGGTCATCATGACGTCGGCGACGGTCGGGGTCTCGATGATCTTGCGACTGCCCTCCGAGGGCTCGGGAACGGACCCGAACGGACTGAAGGGGGTGTCGCTCGACGTGGCGCCTGCGCTCTCCGGGAAGGCGCCGGTCGCTGCTCCTTCGGGCGTGGCGACACCGGTGCCTGCCGTCGACAGCGAGGTGTTGCCGGAACAGGCCGACAGCAGCAGCCCAGCCAGAAGCAGGGCGGCCGGGGCCATGCGCGCCATTCCTGTCGAGGCCCCGTTCATTCCGCCCGTCTGCTCCAACTCAGCCTTGGGCCAGCAGGGGCTCGATCACCTTGTCGAACTCGGCAATCTCCGGCGGACCCTGCAGGCGCTTGCCGTTGATGAAGAAGGTCGGCGTGGCGTTGACGACGAAGGTCTCGGCGGCGCGCGTGTGGGCGGCCGTGAGCTGATCGAGCAGCTTCTGGTCGGTCAGGCACTTGTCGAAGCTTTCCTGCGTGAAGCCCGCCTGCTTGGCGATCTCGAACAGCTTCGGCGTCGGGTTCTCCTTCACGAACGCCCATTGCTCCTGTTTGTCGAACAGGACGTCGATCAGACCCATGGACTTGTCGGTCGATCCGGCGCAGCGGGCCAGCATGGAGGCGGCGAAGGCGCGCGCATCGAGCGGAAACTCGCGGAAGACGAAGCGGATCTTGCCGGTGTCGATGTACTTCTTCTTGAGCTCCGGGAAGGTCGTGTCGTGGAAATGCTTGCAGTGGCCGCAGGTCATCGAGGCGTATTCGACGACGGTCACCTTGGCGGTCTCCGGCCCGAGAATCAGATCGGGAAGGTCCTCGCGCTTCATCAACTCGTCGACGGGAATCTCGGCGGGGCCTTGCTTGCGCTGGGCCAGGGCGGGCAAAGCCGAAGCCGTCAGCGCCAGCACCGTCAATGCAGATCCGGCCATCAGGACCTGACGGCGATCGAGCCGGCTCATTTCATCCATCTTCTCAACTCCATTGTCTCGCGCGTGCCAGCGGAGCTGGCCCAAGCCCATGTTTCAGGGTGTGGCTGATAACATGGGCGCGGCGTGCGATTAAGGCAAATCCAGGCTGAAT
>JAFKKW010000414.1 GCA_017304275.1 Hyphomicrobiales bacterium
CCGGTGGGGAAACTCACGATCGATATCCGAGGCTTAAGTTGAACGGAAAGGTACGTGGCTCTGCGAGGAGTGCCGAGTTCTTCGTAATACACATGACGGGAGTAGAAGAAACGGCCCAAGTGGCTGTGTTGCGAGGGCGCACCATATTCACCGCAAACATAAACACGAACGGTAGCTTAAGTTGCCGCTCCTGGCGAACAGGCGCATACAAATTCTTGCGGTTTCGAGGG
Organism: Hyphomicrobiales bacterium; assembly: GCA_017304275.1. Lineage (GTDB taxonomy): Bacteria > Pseudomonadota > Alphaproteobacteria > Rhizobiales > Hyphomicrobiaceae > Hyphomicrobium_C. Next base: position 231 of record JAFKKW010000414.1, read on the forward strand.
AGCACTTCTTCGCCACCGCAGCCCAATACGGGCGTTTCCTCCCTAGACTTGGGCCGTTCGCTCGCACGAACGGCCTCTTTTTAATGGCCACCCTTGCCAATGGCCATCGGCCCGATTTTCCGGGCCGTTTCGCCGCTCAGGAGCAGGCGCTCTCCCAGCTTCGAGTTGGCCCTGCTCTTCCGGCCGGTTATGGCAGCTCTGCAGTTTTTGCACTTTCCTTTCTGAAAGCCCCATTCGATATTTTGCGGTGCGACATCGCCGAGCCTCGCTTGGCATGTCGCAGCCCTCCTTGGGCGTTTCCTCCCTAGACTTGGGCCGTCCGCACCTGGACGGCCCCTTTTTTTGTCCAGCGCCGGCATGCGACGCTTTAGCGCATGAAAACAAAGGATAAATGCGGCCCCTGTCGTTGGTGGTCCTGTCCTCGTCTTGGCCCCATTACCGAGCGGTACTGCGGCGCCAAAATCCGCTTGGCGCATCGCAGCATTAAACGCGCTGGGAGGGGCTTGCAGTTTGCCGCGCTGCACCATAGGTTAAGAACGTGATCCCTCGGGATCACGAGCCCTCCTTGGGCGTTTCCTCCCTAGACTTGGGCCGTCCGCACCTGGACGGCCCCTTTTTTTGCGTAAGCCACAACGATCCGCGATCGTGCGTTATTCCGCGGCGGCGCGTTGTTCGAGCATTGCGGGAATGGCCGAGAATGCCATGCTTGCAATCCGCGTGAGGTCGGTTTTGAGGCGTGCGAATCCGGCCGCGTGGGTGAAGCGCGCCTCCTCGAGATAAAGCGCGCGATTGATCTCCATTTGCACCGCGTGCACGCCGCGATAAGGCCGTCCGTAGTGCTCCGTGATATAGCCGCCGGCATAAGGCCGGTTGAGCTGCACGTCGTAGCCCTCGAGCGAAAGCGTCTCCTTGAGAAAGCGGGTGATCTTGGGATCGCACGCCACGCCGAAGCGATCGCCGAGCACGAAGTCGGGACGCGGTCCGCTGCTCTGAGTCATCTGTGCCGACGGCATCGAATGGCAGTCGATCAGCACGCAATAGCCGAACTGGGCTTTGGTCCCCGCGATCAGCGCCTCGAGCGCCGCATGAAACGGGAAATACAACTGTTCGATACGCGCCAGCGCCTCGTCGACCGGGAGACGCGTCCGGTAGATTTCCTCGCCGTCGGCGACGATGCGGGCGATGGTGCCGAGGCCGCCGACCACGCGCACCGACTGGCTGTTGGCATAATCGGGAAGCGGATCGGCGAACAGCTCCGGGTCGAGCTCGTAGGGTTCCCGGTTGACGTCGAGATACGCGCGCGGAAACTGCGCGGCGATCATCGGGACGCCAAGCGCCGCGGCGCCCTGGAACAGCTCGTCGACGAAGCAATCCTCGCTTTTTCTGAGCGTCCGCGGATCGAGCCGCGATTGCGCGAGGAACGACTTGGGATAGACGCGCCCGGAATGGGGCGAGCACAGAACGAACGGCGCGCTCTGAACCTGCGGCGACAGGATGGTGAACGGCGGATCGAGCTCGGCGCTGAGCGTAAAGGGGGTCTGCTCGGTCATCTGGTCCTGGTTGCCGGGGTCACTCCGGGGTCGACATGCCAAATGCTTCGGGTGTGTCGAGTGTGCCAACCTCGGGCGCCCGTGTCCACGTTGCCGGTCGCATTTCCCCTCCCCGCGCCGGGAAAGTGCGCTACGCTTGCTCTGCCGTGATCTGGCCCGTGTTTTGCTGTGTATTCCGGCACGTGGGAGCGGGCGGCTGCGGTTTCACCCAACGTTTACCAAACTCACGTCAGATCTATAGGCCCATCGGGCTGCCGACAAGTGGACAAATAGAGTAAATAATCCCATGACTGCCAAGCTATCGAGAGCACCCGTGGGCCGCATTCTGCTGGCCGAGGACGATGATTCCATGCGCGGGTTTCTCGAGCGCGCATTGGGCAAGGCGGGCTATGAGGTGATGGCGTTCGCCAACGGCGAGGACGCCTACGAGCGTCTGCAGCAGGAGCCCTTCACCCTGCTTCTGACCGATATCGTCATGCCGCGCATGGACGGCATCGAGCTCGCGCGCCGCGCCGCCGAGATCGATCCCGAGCTCAAGATCATGTTCATCACCGGCTTCGCGGCGGTCATCCTGAACAACGAGAACAGCGCACCGAAGGACGCCCGCGTCCTCTCGAAACCCTTCCATCTCAAGGACCTGGTGCGGGAGGTGGAACGCCTGCTGGCCGCCTGAGGCCGGCCGGCGAGGGGGATCTGCCGAGAGCCTCCGTGGCCGCCGCAACGCCCAGCCTGCGGCCGGTTGCCGATTGTTGGTTTCCTCGCTTGCCACCTTGAGGCAATGCCAGTATACGGGGCGCTCCTAAATGCATTCCATGGCACGGATGGGCACTTAGCTCAGCGGTAGAGCACTACCTTGACATGGTAGGGGTCAGAGGTTCGATCCCTCTAGTGCCCACCATCCGCCCGCCTTGCCTGTAATTTGGTCGAGACCGATGAAAGTAAGAAATTCGCTCAAGTCCCTGCGTTCGCGTCACCGCGACAATCGCCTCGTCCGGCGCAAGGGCCGCGTCTACATAATCAATAAGACCCTGCGCAAGTTCAAGGCGCGCCAGGGCTGATCGCGCACGCCCCGTGCACGCGCACCATCGAACGAGTGGATCTTCCGCCCGGCGCTGTCGAAGTGTGCGGGCGGTTTCGCTTGAGCGGCCTTTGACGCCGTCGCCCCGGCCTCCTATCTTGAAGGCATGACAGCTTTCCTGAGCTTGAGCCGCTTGAAGGGCGGTTTGGTGGTTGCGGCCCTCGCCCTGCTCGCGGCCCCCGTGCGCGCCGAGGACGTGCCGGACCTCAAGGCGCCGGAGAATGCGCAGCCCTCGCAGAAGGGCGTGCCGAAGCCGGCCGCACCGCCCGCGACGGAAAAAGGCCCCTCCGAGAAAGGCGCCGCCCAGCCCGACGCCAATTCGCCGGCACAGTCCGCCAAGCTGCTCGACGAGCTTTACGTACGTCTCGCGACGGCTCCGGATCAGCAGACCGCTACCCAGATCATGCAAGCCATCGAGCAGCTCTGGCTGCATTCCGGCAGCCCGACCGCGGACCTTCTCGTGGCACGAGCGAGCGCGGCAACGGAGGCCCAGAACCACGATCTCGCGATGAAGCTTCTGAACGCGGCGGTCGAATTGCAGCCGGATTACACCGAAGCCTGGAATCGCCGCGCTTATCTCCACTATCTCGACAACGACTTTAAGCGCGCGTTGGGCGACCTGCGCCGCGTGCTCGCCCTCGACCCGCGCCACTACAAGGCGCTCGAAGGTCTTGGCAACCTTCTCCTGCAGCTCGGAGAGAAGAAGGCAGCCCTCGAAGCCTACGAGAGCGCGCTCAAGGTCAACCCGAACCTGCCCGATGCGAAGAAGTCTCGCGACGAGCTGAAAGTCCAAGTCGAAGGCCAGGGCATCTGAAGCGCCGCCGGTTTTGCACCCGCCGATCGACCCCGTCCGATCGGCGCCCTCGCGTGCTCAGTTCCGTCATTCCCGCCAAGCGACGGCGAAGCCGAGCGCAGAGCGGGAATCCAGCGCAAGACTCCTATCGCTAGCTCTTATGGCCGTCGTCGCCGTTCGCGCGCCGTCAGGGAGCGATCTTCGACGGCGGACGCCGGTCGACGGGCACCTTGCCGCCGGTCGGCACGTAGTCCGGGCTGTGCCCGTCCGGAAGTCCGTGCTCGTCGACGAAGGCGAGGCGGATCATGTTGGTCGCGCCAGGCGAACCGAGCGGCACGCCGCAGGTGATGACCACACCCTGGCCCGGTTTCACGAAGCCGCCCTCGTAGGCGATGCGCGTCGCCTTGCGCACCATGTCCGCGAGGTCCTCGGGATCGCTCGTCAGCACCGTCTCGATACCCCATACGAGCGCCAGTCGCTGTGCCGTGCGCGCGATCGGCGTCAGGCCGATGACGGGCAGGTTCGGACGCTCCCGCGCGACCCGGAGCGCGGTCGACCCGGTCGCCGTGTAGCAGAGGATCGCCGCCACCTTGACCGCGCCCGAGATTGCGTGCGCGGCCGCGGCGATGGCGTCTGCGCCCGTCGGCAGCGGCGGGATCTCGATCGCATGCACGGAGCTGTCGTAGCTCGCGTCGCTCTCCACCTCGCGCGCGATGCGGTCCATCATCTGGATCGTCTCGACCGGGTACTGGCCGACGGCCGACTCGCCCGAGAGCATGATCGCATCCGCGCCGTCGAACACGGCCGTGGCAACGTCGGACACTTCCGCCCGCGTCGGCATGGGCGACGACGTCATGCTTTCCAGCATTTGCGTCGCGACCACGATCGGCTTGCCGGCCGCCCGCGCTTTGCGCGTGATCTTCTTCTGCAGTCCAGGCACGCGCTCGACCGGCATCTCGACGCCGAGGTCGCCGCGCGCCACCATGAAACCGTCGCCGGCCGCGATGATGTCGTCGATGTCGTCGATGGCCGACGGCTTCTCGATCTTGGCGAGCACCGCCGCGCGTCCATCGATGATGTTCTTCGCTTCGATGATGTCCTCGGCGCGCTGTACGAACGAAAGCGCGATCCAGTCCGCGCCGAGCTTCAACGCCAGCTCGAGGTCCGTGCGATCCTTATTCGTGAGCGGGCTCACCGCGAGCAGCGTATCGGGCATGCTGAGGCCCTTGCGGCTCGACAGGATGCCGCCGGTCACGACCTCCGCCGTGATGCTCTTCGGCCCGACGTCGGTGACGCGCATGCGCATCTTGCCGTCGTCGATTAGCAGCGCGTGCCCCGGCTTGATGGCATCGAAGATCGGCGGATGGGGCAAACTCACGCGCTGCGAGGTACCCGGCACGCCGCTCTGGTCGAAGAGGAATTGCTCGCCCACTTTCACCAGTGCGCGTCCGTCGGCGAATTCACCGAGGCGGAACTTCGGCCCCTGCAGGTCGCAAAGCACGCCGATCGAGCAGCGGTGCTTGGCCGCGACGTCGCGCACCGTCCGCACCAGCGCGTGTGCGGTGTCCGGGCTCGAATGGCTCATGTTGATGCGGAAAACGTCGGCACCCGCGAGAAACAGGCGCTCGATCGTTTCGGGCGCCGATGACGCGGGTCCAAGCGTCGCGACGATCTTGACCCGTCGATTGCGTCTCATTGGCCGACTGCCTCTTCCTTCTCGTTTTTATTGTCCGGATCGGTGAGGCGAACCGTCCACTCTTGAGCCTCTCCGGTATCGACCTCAAAAAAGCCCGTGCGCTTATAACCGCGTTTCGGGCAATCCTGAACACCCCGGATGGCGAACGTTTTGTCGGCGGTGCACATGAAGTTGGTGCCCGCCCATTCGCCGCCGCGGTCGTAGTCGACGGCGTGGACGTAGATAAACCGGCTCGGCACGGCTCCTTTCAAGAGCGTTTCGCACGACTGCGACGCGATGTTCCACCAGCCTTCCGTCGCCCAACCATTGGGATCCTGATAGCCGATCGAGACTCCGACGCGGCTTTGCGTGGAGTTGCAGAATTTGAGGTCTGCGAGCGCCACTCGTGGCATCGTCGTCAGGATGACGAGCACCGCAACCGACAGGGCTCTAAATCTTGGAATCATGGTTTCACAGGTGTCGACGGCTCGACGCGGCCGCGCCTTGCTGGGAGGGCGAAACGTTGGCAATGAAAGCGGCAGCTTTGAGGTACCTGAGCCGGGCGGACCCCGGAGCCGGCGCGGCCATTGAAGGCCGGGACGCGGCTTTGTGCAACCCCCCGCTTTTCGCAAGCAAGGTTTCGAAAAACGCATGATCGCCCGAGACGACACGAGCCCCGGAGACGAGATGCCGATGCGACCTGAAACCGCCGCCGGTCCCGCCCTGAGCGTCGCGGCACGGACGGCCGAGGCGTTCGTCAGGAGACCGGGCTCGCTCGAGCAGGGCGTGATCGTGCTCTGTGATCACGCAGCCAACACGCTGCCCGAGGGCTACGGCACGCTCGGCCTGACGCCTGCCGAGCTGGCCCGCCACATCGCCTACGACATCGGCGCGAAGGGCGTGACGGAGCGCCTTGCGGCCCGTCTCGGCGCGCCGGCCGTTCTCACGCGCTTTTCGCGTCTGCTGATCGACTGCAACCGCGGCGAGGACGATCCGACTCTGATCATGCGCATTTCGGACGGCGCCGTCGTGCCGGGCAACAGGGCGCTCGATGCCGTCGAGCGCGCCGCCCGCATCGAGCGTTATTACCGTCCTTACCACGCGGCTGTCGCTGAGCTCATCGACGGCGCACTGGCCTCCGGCGTCACGCCGGTTCTCGTCTCCGTGCACAGCTTCACCGCCGTTTGGCGCGATCGCCCGCGTCCCTGGCACGCGGGCGTCCTGTGGGACAAGGATCCGCGCCTGGCCGTGCCGTTGATCGGAGCCTTGAGCGCCGATCCCGCGCTCGTCGTCGGCGACAACGAGCCTTATAATGGAGCGCTGAGGGGCGACTGCCTGTGGCGTCACGGAACCGCGCGCGGGCTGGCGCATGCGCTGGTCGAGATCCGGCAGGATCTGATTGCCGACGAGGCGGGACAGCAGGAGTGGGCCACCCGGCTCGCGGATGCGATCGAGGGCATCCTTGCAGCGCCGCGCCCGCATGACGATTTGAGAGCAGTACGGTTCTTCGGATCTCACACTGACGGAAGGGAAAGCCCATGAGCGCGATCGATCCCGAGACGACCCTGGAGCTGGAGGCGGCAGCCTTCCGTCGCCTCGTCGCGCACCTGCGCGAGCGCACGGACGTGCAGAACATCGATCTCATGAACCTGGCCGGCTTCTGCCGCAACTGCCTCGCCAACTGGTACCGCGAGGCGGCGGAGGAGCGCGCCGTCGCGCTTTCGAAGGAAGAGGCGCGCGAGATCGTCTACGGCATGCCGTATGCGGAATGGCAGCAGCGCTACCAGACCGAAGCATCGCCCGAAGCGGCGGCCGCCTTCGCCAAGAGCGGCGCGCATACGCGGGGCTGATCGCGGCGTCCCTACAACCAGACAAACGGCACGCGCGCTCATCCACAGAAAATATTCCCTCTGGATGAGGCAGGCACGCGCCTTGCCGCTGTCCCGCCGCGGTCCTAGCCTTCCGCTCCAAGGTATATGCGCCGGCCGAGGGTGCCGGCGAACGGGAAAGAGTGGGGGTAGCTATGACGACGCTTCAGGCTTCGGCGCAGAAGCAGCTTCGCCAGATGATCGAGAGCATCGAGCGTCTCGAGGAGGAGAAGAAGGCGCTCGCAGGAGACATCCGCGACAAGTACCTCGAGGCCAAGGGCCTCGGCTTCGACGTCAAGATCCTGCGCCAGATCGTGCGCTTACGGAAGAAGAGCCAGACCGAGC
>JAFKKW010000100.1 GCA_017304275.1 Hyphomicrobiales bacterium
TGGAAGGAGATTGGGGAACGGGAGGGGGCCGGCGTAGCCGCCCCATCAACCGAGCCGGTTGCCATGTCCTCGGCGGTCATGCTCGCGTCCATCGGTAGAGCCAGCTCTCGGAAATCAACTGGCCGGCCAGCTTCAAGCCTAAACGCAACTCGACAAGCTCGGTTCCGGCAGCGTTGAGCTCGAACTTAACGCGGAAGCCCTGCAGCTCCGGATGCCGCTGCACGGTCAAATTCGACGTCGAGCCGGAGGTGGCCGAGAGATCGGCGACGGGAAGATCGCGCGCGTCCCTGGCCGTCGGTCCGGCGAAGTCGACGACGAACTGCGTGGTGTCCGCGTTGCGCCCCGCGCCAACCTGGGTCTTGACGACCCAGGCGCCCGACCACACGGCCGGCACGGATTCGCCCCAGGACATGCGATAGGCGTAGCGGTACTTCTTGCCAGGCTCGAGCGGCTTGGCCGGCTTCCAGTAGGCGACGATATTGTCGTGGATCTCCTCGGTGATCGGAATCTCGATCAACTCGACGTAGCCGTCGCCCCAACTGCCGGACGGCTCAATCCAGGCGGTCGGCCGGCGATCGTAGCGGGCTTCCAGATCCTCGTAGCCGCTGAACGAGCGGTTCCGCTGGGCGAACCCGAAGCCGCGGAGGTCCTTGTCGACGAAGGCGCTGGTCTGCAGCATCTTCGGATTGGAGAGCGGGCGCCACAAACGCTCGCCGTGGCCGTTGATGACGGCGAGGCCCTCGCTGTTGTGCACGGCGGGGCGGTAGTCGCGTTCAACGCGACGCTGGGCCGGACCATAGAAGTACATGCTGGTCAGCGGTGCGATGCCGACGTGGGTCAGCGAGCGGCGTGGGAAAAGAACGGAGTCGACATCGATGACGGTTGCCCCGCCGGGGCGAATGACGAAGCGGTAGGCGCCGGCGACGCTCTCGCTGTCGAGCAGCGCGTGGATGACGATCTCCTCAGCCGCAGCCTCAGGTTTCTCGATCCAGAAGGCGCGGAAAACCGGAAACTCCTCACCGCCGGGCCGCGCGGTGTTGATGGCGAGCCCACGGGCCGAGAGCCCATAAACCTCGTTGCGGCCGACGGCCTTGAAGTAGCTCGCGCCCTGGAACGAGACGAACTCGCCCAGCGTCTCGGCGGTGTTGATCGTGCCCGATAAAGCTCGCGCCATCGGCGCGCAGGCTCCGCGTCTTGCCGGCTTCGACAATCCAGATCTCGACAGGCGTGTCGTAGAGCCAGCCCATGGGAAGGAGCTGCAGCTCGTAACCGAGGTTCTCGCCGCGCCATACGGATGCCTCCGGCCGGAAGCGGATGTCACGGTACTGCTCGGCCGTCAGCGCGTTGAACGGCTCTGGGACGTCGATGCGCGGCTTGGCAAACTCGCGGGCCGCGAGTTCCTCGGCGAGCTTTCGCACATGATCGGCCGCAAACGACTGGTCGGCCGGAGGTTGCGCCTCCTGCGCCATCGCAGCCGACACCGCGAGCGCCCGCTCCGCCACAGCCGCGACGGCTGTCCACGCGCCTGCGCCGATCAGAACCCTACGGCGACTTGGGCCAGCGCCCATGCCAGGATCATCGTTCATATGTCTTACAGTTCCGGAGACGTCCCTTCCGACTTGCCGCCGCGCGTCCTGCCAGCCGGATGCCCGTCGAGCACCAACCCAACCGGTCATTCGGATGCTCCCCCCGGGGCAAGCCGGATTCCCATGGCATGGACTCCGCCCGATGCCGTTCGACGCAGATAACCGCCGATTGTGGCAACATTTATCGGTAGATCGTCACTCTCACGGACTCATCAAGAGGGCCAGCGTCCGTATTGAGAGTCATTAATATATTGCGACGCAGCACGCTACGCGTTTTCTGTCCCTATCGGGCCCCGTTGCGCAATCCTCTCTTTTCCCACCTGCACCGCCATTCCACCCAGCGAGCCTCGCTTGGTGGAATTGTAGGGCGAACGGTTTTTGGGTTTAGGACCTGTCTCGTATGTTGCATGCGCACGACGCATTGCTCCCTGGGTCGTGTTGGATACACAGAAGGGGGAGCGCGAGACCGCGTCGGAGCGAGGAGAATTTCACGTGGGGTTTCAGGGCGTTTTTCCCGGATAGCCTCGTCCGGCGCGCCTCCGTCAGCTTTGCCCCGCAATCCACAGGGTGCGAATCACGCCGTCACAATACTCCTAACGAGTTCTTAAATTAATAAGTATGATCAGTGTGTTAAGGCCAACCACACGACTCGTTGCAAAGCCGCCACACGCCCATTGGATTCCACTGAAAACGGCATCTTCTCCATTCCCTGGGCGGGAGAGATCTGCGTAGTATCTCGGCCTGAGGCGGTGATTCGGTCTGAGCGTGCCGCCGCTGGATTTCGAGCTTAGTGTGCGCGTGGCGTGTGTTTCAATGCGTCAAGCGCCCGTTTCGAAGTTAGTAGACGGGAGAAGGTAAAT
>JAFKKW010000415.1 GCA_017304275.1 Hyphomicrobiales bacterium
CGGGTCGGCGTACGCGCGGCGGACCGCGGCCCACGTCTCATCGTCGACCTGCATGCCGCCGCACCCGTTCCGCTGCCGGACGGGCCCCGTGCTGTCTTGTTGTTGTGAAGGCGGCCCGCGCTATCGATGTGTCAGTGACACTCTGCGAGCCATACTGAAATACTATCGATCGACCGTTGCGCTGTCAATAACAAATCCGATCTTGTTATCAGTTTGTTTTGTTACACTCTAAAATGACTATAGGCTATACTTATTTCTATTCAACACGCCAGAGTATCCGACCCGGACACAGCGGGGATAACTTCTCCGCGCTGCGCAGCCCGCGCGTGCGGAGATCCCCTTACAAGTGGCGCAAGCGCCTTCCGGCAGCCGCATAAATAACCATAATGCCCTGGTGATTTGAGTCCGGGAGGCTGCATCGGGGCGGTGCCTGCTGCCCCGGCGCTGGTCGTCGTTCGATCACATCAGAATATCGGGGCTGACACGTTGAGCGACTGGTTCTTCAAGCGCGGCCGGCGCGAGGGCATCGACTGGATGGCCCTCGATTCAAAGCTCGACTCCTCGTTTTCGGAGTTCTGGTCGCGCTGCAAGGATCTGTGGGACGCGGGCTCGAGCTTCTTTGCGCGCTTCAAGCTGACGGGATGGCGTCGCCTGCTCAACGAGGGCGCATCGGAGGCGTTCTCCCTCACCGTCGGCGGCATGTTCGTTCTCTACGCGCTGGCGCTGCCGGCGTTCCTCGATTTCGACGAAGGCCGTTTCCTCACCGGCAAGTACAGCGTCAAGTTCCTGGACGCGGCCGGCAACGAGATCGGCCAGCGCGGCATCCTGCACAACGACGCGGTGCCGCTCGAGGAGATCCCGGACGCGGTGATCAAGGCGACGCTCGCCACCGAAGACCGCCGCTTCTTCGAGCACTTCGGCATCGACGTGCTCGGCACGGCGCGCGCGCTGGTCGAGAACCTGCGCGCCAACTACGTGGTGCAGGGCGGCTCGTCGCTCTCCCAGCAGCTCGCCAAGAACCTGTTCCTGTCGTCGGAGCGTTCGCTCGACCGCAAGATCAAGGAAGCGTTCCTGGCGCTGCTGCTCGAAACGCGTTTCACCAAGCGCGAGATCCTCAAGCTCTACCTCGACCGCGCCTACCTCGGCGGCGGCGCGTTCGGCGTCGAGGCGGCTTCCCAGTTCTACTTCGGCAAGTCGGTGCGGGAAGTGAACCTCGCCGAGGCGGCGCTGCTCGCCGGTCTTTACAAGGCGCCGACGACCTACGCGCCGCACGTCAACCTGCCGGCGTCGCGCGCGCGCACGAACGTCGTGCTGGACAATCTGGTCGAAGCCGGCTTCTACACGCCGGCGCAGGTGCTGGAAGCGCGGTTGCATCCGGCGCAGATCGTCGAGACGCGCGCCACCACCAGCCCGGACTGGTTCCTCGACTACGCCTTCGAGGAGGTGCAGCGGCTGGCCGAGGGCAAGAACCAGTACGTGCTGACGGCGCGCACGACCATCGACCTCACCATGCAGAAGCAGGCCGACGAGGCGATGATCACGTTCCTCAAGCAGAAAGGGCGCGGGCTCAGGATCAACTCCGGGGCGCTGGTCGCGCTCGAGACGGACGGGGCCGTGCGCGCGCTCGTCGGCGGGCCGGACTATGGCGAGAGCCAGTTCAATCGCGCCACCCATGCCCGCCGCCAGCCGGGCTCGTCGTTCAAGATCTATGTCTATGCCGCCGCCCTCGAGAACGGCTACACGCCAACGACCGTTGTGCGCGATTCCTCGCGCTCGTGCGGCCGGTGGCATCCGCAGAACTACGGCGGCAGCCACGGCAGCGGCGCGCGCATGCCGCTGTGGATGGCGCTCGCCAAATCTCTCAACACCGTCGCCGCCGAGCTATCGTTCGCGGTCGGGCGCGAGAAGGTGATCGAGATGACGCAACGGCTCGGCATCACCGGCATCCGCAAATCCTGCTCGATGGCGCTCGGCGACTACGGCATCCCGCCGATCGAGCATGCGGGCGGCGTGGCGACGTTCGCCAACGGCGGCAAGGACGCGCGGCCCTACGCCATTCTCGACCTGGTCAATTCCCGGGGCGAACTGGTGTACAGCCGCGAGCGCGACGAACCCGAGCCGGCGCAGCTCGTGTCCACCAAGGTCGCCGAAGGCATGATGCAGATGATGCAGAAGGTGGTGACCGACGGCACGGCGCAGCGCGCGGCGCTCGATTTCACCAACGTGGTCGGCAAGACGGGCACCAGCTCCGGCCCGAAGGACGTCTGGTTCGTCGGTGCCACCGGCAAATACGTGGGCGTGGTCTGGCTCGGCAACGACGACAACCGGCCGATGGCGCACGGCAACACGGGCGGACAGCTCGCCGCGCCGCTCTGGCAATCGTTCATGTCGGTGGCGCATCGCGACATGAATATTCCGACCTTGCCCGGCCTGCAGCCGCATCCGGTGCAGGTGGCCGAGCAGCAGCGCATTGCGCAGCTCAAGCTCACGAACCCGGCCGCGGCGGCTGCCGAGCTCGGCGCCTCGAAGCCGCAGTCGCTGACCATGACCGAGCCCGCGCGCGAAGCCGTGAAGCGCATTACGTCGGCGCTGCGCAAAGCCGCGGGAGTGGCGGAGCCGCCTCCCGCGCCGCCGACACCCGGCGAGCCTCCCGGCGACGGGCCTCCGCGCGGCAATCGCGCGGAAAGCCCGTCCCATCGCACATTCGCCTCCGAAGCCAGCGGCCGCGACGCGCGCGCCGCACCCGCGGTTCCCTGATCCATGCTCGCAGCCAGCTCGTTCCGCTCCCTCACCTCGCTCAACTTCATGAGCTTCACGCTGCACCGGCTCCGGAAGCGGCTCGTGGTGCTGATCGGCTATACGACCGACTGGGCGCTGTTCATCGGCGTCGTGCTGATCCTCGGGCTGGGCTCGAGCTGGTACATGATCGAGCGCGGCTCGTCGCTCACGACGATCACGGCCGGCCCATGGGTCTCGTGGAAATCAGCCGGACGGCCCGATGCCGATCCCTACACGCGCGCGCATGAAGCCCGGCTCGGCGTCCTTCCGCTCAGCACCAGCGTCTCGCACACGTTCATTGCGCGCACGGATAGCGACGGACGCGCGCTGCACTCGTCGTGCGACTACGTGATCGAAGGACGCGAAGCGCCGAACTTCTGGTGGAGCCTCACGGTGTTCGATGCCAGCGGGCGGCTGATCCCGAACGTCCTGGGGCGATCGGCCTTTACCAGCGATACGATGGCCATCAATCCCGACGGCAGCTACGCGGCGACGCTTTCGCGCGACGCGCATGCCGGCAACTGGCTTCCGACCGGCGGCGCCGGGCGCCTCGCCCTCGCCTTCACGGTGCTCGACCTCGGCACGCGCGTAGTGGCGCAGGACGGCGATATCGAGGGCCTGGCTCCGGCCATCACGCGCAAGGGGTGCTGAAGTGATTCCGTTCAAGGAGACTCGGCGGATCGATATGCGGATGCCTGTCTGGATCCCGGCCTGCGCCGGGATGACGGAGAGGAGGCGGCGAGTGGCGGAGCAATCAAAACGTCACTCCGGCGGAGCCCGCGCCGGCGAAGGCCGGGGGCGGGAGTCTCGCCGCGCACCAATCGAGATTGCGATACCTTCAACTCGATCGGAAAGGCGCTAGGGAGATGCTCGGACGGCTCTGGGCGCGTGTCACCTCGATCAACATTCCTCTGACGGCGGCCGCGCTTTTCGCTGCCGCGATCCTGCACATCCTCGCCACCCTCGCCACCCCACATCTGATCCCTACCTCGGGCTACGGACGGCTGGCGGGCGAGCTTCCCGAGAACAAGATGCAGATCCTGCCGGCGGTGGCTCCCGATGCGCAGCCGCTGCCGTTCCTGTCGCCCGACGCGCGCTATGCCGTCTGCCGCTTCGACACCCGCAACGGGGCCGTGACGCTGTCGGCGGTGCTGCCCGATCCGGGCTGGGTGCTGGCGCTCTTCTCACCCGATGGCGACAACTTCTTCACCTCCGTCGCCTCGCCCGGCCAGCGTCCAGACGTTTCGCTGCTGCTGGTGCCCGGCGACGACAACTGGCGGTCGGGAGCCGGGAGCGCGGGGCCGGGCGTGGCGGTTACCCGCGAGGCGACGCTCACCATTCCCGCCAACGAGGGCATCGCCGTCATTCGCGCGCCGGACCGCGGGGAAGCGTATAATCCGCGCGCCATGGCGGAGCTCAAGCGCGCAGAGTGCAGCTATCGGCGTACGCGCGCGTTATAGGATCTCTCGGATCGGGATCGAACTGCCCGTGACGCGCGCCCTCGACGTATCTGGGTCCCGGCCTGCGCCGGGATGACGTTTGCCAGGGAGAGCGGTTGCGCAAACGACGTCACTCCGGCGGAGCCTGCCCCGGCGAAGGCCGGGGGCCGGAGCCTGGTGCCATTCCGCCTTAGCCGGAATCGGTTCCTCCCCCTCACCCGCCGGTGAGAGGCGAAGGGTTGCGATAGATTTAGGTGCGGCTGCTTCCACCTAAGTCAGCGATCGGTAGATCCGCCCAGACCGAACGACCTTAGCCGGTGCTCAGGCACGGATCTCAATCGTCGAGATCGAGGTGATCGCGGCGGCGGGCGCGGCGGCGTGGCTTGGCGGGTTCTTCCGCTTCGCTCCAGCGCTCGTAACGCACGCCCGGAAAGAGCACGATATCGGCGGTTGCCACCGCCTCGGTCTTCGCCGTCACCTGCCGCGACCCAAACGCCGGCTGCCTGAACTCCAGAATGCTGGCCATGTCATCCCCCGTGCCGTGCATCCTCTCATCTGATCCGCCCGATTCCCTCTTCGGGCTTCCGCGTAAAGTCGCGGATGCATCGATGGGCTGCTGCTTTGGTTAACAAAAGGTTAACGACGCGCATCGGCGGCGCTTGGTGGAGGGCAGGCGTGTCCGCGAAGCCTCAGATATCGGCCAGCCAGCCTTCGAGACCGTGGGCGCCGTCGCGGGACTCGACCTCGATGATCCAGAGGTCGGGGTCGGTGCGGACCTCGCGCTCGAGCACGCCGTCCACCTCGGCATCGGGACGGGCGAGCCCCTTGAAGGAAGCAGTCCAACGCCGGTCCGTCTCGGTGCCCGAAAGGCTCGCCGGGGCGGGGCCGAACAAATACGACGTACCGTCGAGGCGGTTGATGCGGATGTAGATCGCCCCTGCGTCGTCGTCGCCGTGGCGAACGACGTAGGCTTGCCGGCCGTCGACCGACGACCGGCGCACGTAAGCCTTGACCCAGATCTCGGATTTGAGCCGCATCTTTCCGGCCTTCGTGGAGGGCGTCCCGGTTGCAGGGCGGACGCACGCTCGCGGACGGAGCGGCGTCTACCTCGAGGCTTGCAGGGCGTCCCCTGCTACGCTCGCGAGCTTCGCGAGCAACTCGCCGGAGATGCGGCCCGTCTGCTTGAGCTTTCGGTCTGTCTCGAACTTCCGGATCGCACGTCTGGTGGCGTCGTTCAAGCGTCCGTCGGGCAGCGTGGTCACGTAGCCGAGTTGGCGGAAGGCGCGCTGGACGGCGCGGATCACCACCTCGGCCTCGGGGCCGGGCGGGATCGCGTCGGCGGCGCCCGCGCCGCGGATGTCCGCCGATCCCAGCACGAGATGCTGCAGCAAGGCCTCGCGCGGCTCGGCCGTCAGGGGAAGCCCGGAGTCACTCTCGTAGGCCATGATGGCGCCGCGCGTCACGAGCCCGGCGACGCCGTCAACAGCCCCCGTCTCGTAGCCCTTGGCCTTGAGCTCGCGTTGCACGGCGCGCACGAGATCGGTGCGATCGGCCGTTTCCGGCAGCGGCTTGACGGCTCCGGTTTCGATGCGCGGGACGACGGGATCGCGGCGGGCGGCGGTTCTCTGCGCGCCGTCCGGAGCCTGCCCGGTCTGGTCGCTCCAGCCGGAGGGGGCGTCGCGCGCGGGGGCGAGGCCGGCCAACTGACGGCTCGGCGGCTGCAGGACGAAGATGTTGGTCACCATCGCGCCCGTCAGCACTGTAAAGGCCAGGAACGCAAACCTCACTGCTGACGGCGACATCTTCCCGGCCCGTGGTTTCGGCAAGTGGGGAGTATCGGGACACGGCCGTTAAGATCCCGTTAACCTGAGGGAAGTCTCTCGGCGCGCGTCATTCCGAGTCGATAAAATTCATCTCAAATTTTCGATTAACTCGCTTAAATATCGTCTTAAATTGTCGTCCGCAGCGCCGGGCTTCGTCAAAATTTTTGCCGTAGCGTCCGGGACATCGGGGCCTTCCATCACGGCCTCAATGTTCATGACCGGAGCGTGTTGGCCATGAGTCTGTTCAGGATTGCCGTCGTTCTTTCGCTCGGCGTCGCCGTCATGCCCTCCGATGAGGAGCAGCAAGCGGCGCTGTACCAGCGGGCCGCCACGGCTGCGCACTGGACGATCACGTATTGCGACCGCAACGCGGCACAGTGCGAGATGGCCGGCCACCTGTGGGACGGCTTCGTGCGCAAGGCCCAGTTCGCCGGCAAGCTCGCCTACGACGTGGCGATCGCCTCGTCCGAGACGCTGCGGCAGGATCCGCTGGCGCCGCAGCTCGCGAGCGATCGCGGCACGCTGCAGTCTGGAGACCTCGAGCCCACGTGGCGGAGCCCCAAGCGGCAGGGCGACATCTGATCCCTCTTTCTGCGGTTTTCTGCGCCGGGCAAAATCCCTATATGTCCTTCGTCTTGGTTTGATGCCGGGAGCGCGGCGGCGCGCCCGGCCGCGAGGGCTTTGGAATTCATGACGATCGACACGCTCCAGTCCGACTTCGAGCTGCTCGACGACTGGGAGGACCGCTACCGCTACATCATCGAGCTGGGGCGGGCGCTCCCGGCTTTCCCCGACGCCTTGCGGACGGAGGCGACGAAAGTGCGCGGGTGCACGAGCCAGGCGTGGCTCGTCAGCGAGGTGCAGCCGGGCGGCAACGGCTCCGGCCCCGTGTTGCATTTCCAGGGCGACAGCGATGCGCACATCGTGCGCGGCCTGGTCGCCATCCTGTTCGCGCTCTACCAGGACAAGCCCGCGCGGGAGATCCTCGCGCTCGAGCCCGAGACGGTGTTCGACGCGCTCGGACTCAAAGAGCACCTGACCCCGCAGCGCTCGAACGGTCTCACCTCGATGGTGGCGCGCATCCGCGCCGATGCGCAGGCGGCGCTGGCGTGAAACGGCTTCCGATCGGATAGCTCCGCACCGTTATCCCGCGCGTCATTGCGGAGCCATGCTTCGCATGGACGTGAGCGCAAGCGAAGACGGGGAACCCAGCGTAAGAGTTGCCGAAGGCGCGATAGATTTATTGCGATAGGAGCCTTGCGCTGGATTCCCGCTCTGTGCTCGGCTTCGCCGTCGCTTGGCGGGAATGACGGGCGTGGGTGCGTGCGCGGGGCGTCAGTTGTCCGGTGCGGCGTCGCAATCGCCGCTGTCGATGGCGGGGCGGTAGTCGGGGCTGC
>JAFKKW010000416.1 GCA_017304275.1 Hyphomicrobiales bacterium
GTGCGTGGCAAATCTGTAACCATGTCTTCGTCTCAACTCTGAAAAGGAGATCAAGGATGGCGCTTTCGGCTCATCTTCAGGAACTCTCAGAGAAGCACCGGCAACTCGAGCGTCGGATTGAAGAGGAGACGTCAAGACCCGGTTCGGACGATCTTGCGATCCGCCGGCTGAAGCAGGAAAAACTGAAACTCAAGGACGAAATCGTCAGACTGGCAACTGAAACGCGTCACTGATACCACCCCAAGGCGCTGCGACCGCAGCCCGCGCGGCTGCTATCGCAGCGGAGGTGGCTCAACAGTTCCCCCAAATCATCAATCTTGAACGCGCGAGACTGCGAAGCTGCGGTCTCGCGTTTGTCTATGCAGACCTCACGCGGCGCTTTTGCGTGCCCCTGCCGGTAACGGTTTGGCGCGGGCTGTCCCTCCCCAAACGTGTCTGGACCCCGTCTTTCGACGGGGTGACGGCGAGAGTGGGCTGGCCGGCATCCGCACTACCTACGTCGTCCCGGCATCATGGCGGAGCCATGCTCCGCATGGACGGCCAGGATCCAGACACGTGCGCCGTAGTGTAAGGCCGAACGTATCAGCTACACGGGCGTCAGGCGTCCTTCGCCATCTCTCGCAGCTTGAATTTCTGGATCTTGCCGGTCGAGGTCTTGGGGACCTCGGTGAAGACGACGCGGCGCGGGGCCTTGTAGTGGGCGAGCCGCTCGCGGCACCAGGCGATGATCGCGTCCTCGCTGACAGCGGCGCCCGGCCTCAGCTCGACAAAGGCGCACGGAGTCTCGCCCCATTTGTCGTCCGGCTTGGCCACCACGGCGCAGACGAGGACGTCGGGGTGCTTGTAGAGCACGTCCTCGACCTCGATCGAGGAGATGTTCTCGCCGCCCGAGATGATGACGTCCTTCGAGCGGTCCTTGAGCTGGATGTAGCCATCGGGGTGCAGCACGCCGAGATCGCCGGAGTGGAACCAGCCGCCGGCGAAAGCCTCGGCTGTGGCCTCGGGGTTCTTGAGATAGCCCTTCATGACGATGTTGCCGCGGAACATGACCTCGCCCAGCGTCTCGCCGTCGGCCGGGACCTCGGTCATGGTCGTCGGGTCCATGACGGTGAGGCCCTCGAGCGCGGGATAGCGCACGCCCTGGCGCGCGCGCCTGGCGTCCTTCTCGGGCTTGGGCAGCGAGTCCCAGGCGCTGTGCCATTCGTTGAGGGTGGCGGGACCGTAGGTTTCGGTGAGGCCGTAGAGGTGCGTTAGCGCGAAGCCTGCCTCGTTCATGCGCGCCATCACCTCTTCGGGGGGCGGCGCGGCGGCGTGGTTGAACGCCACGCGGTGCGTGATCTCGCGCTTCTCCTCCGACTTGGCGTTGAGCAGCGTCGCCATGACGATGGGAGCGCCGGAGAGGTTCGTCACCTTGTGGTCGACGATGGCGTCGTACATGGCCTTGGCGCGTACCCACCGGAGGCAGACATGCGTGCCGTAGACGACCGACAGCGTCCACGGGAAGCACCAGCCGTTGCAGTGGAACATCGGCAGCGTCCACAGGTAGACGGGAAAGCGCGCCATGCCGGTGGCGATGGTGTTGGCGTAGCACATGAGCGCCGCGCCGCGGTGGTGATAGACGACGCCCTTGGGATTGCCGGTGGTGCCGGAGGTGTAGTTGAGGGCGATGGCGTCCCACTCGTCGTCCGGCATGCGCCAGGCGAAATCGGGGTCACCCGACATCAGCAGCGTCTCGTAGTCGAGATCCGAGAGCGGCGGGCCGAGGTCCGGGAACTCGGTGTCGTGGTAGTCGATGATCAGCGGTTTGTTTCCGGCGAGGGCCAGCGCCTCGGTCATCAGGGGCGTGAACTCGCGGTCCGAGATCAGGATCTTGGAACCGGCGTGATCGAGCTGGAAGGCGAGGATCGGCGCGTCGAGGCGCGTGTTCAGGCAGTGCAGCACGGCGCCCGTCATGGGCACGGCGTAGTGCGCTTCCAGCATGGCGGGCGTGTTGGGGAGCATCACGGACACGGTATCGCCGGGGCCGACGCCGCGGGCCACCAGAGCGGCGGCAAGGCGGCGGGCGCGGGCGTAAAAGTCGCGGTAGCTCCTGCGCAGGTTGCCGTGGATGATCGCGACGTGGTCGGGATGGACCGTGGCGGCCCGCTCGAGAAGACCGATCGGCGTCAGCGGCTGGTAGTTGGCCGGGTTTTTGTCGAGGCCGACGGAGTAGGGGTTCTGGCTCATCAGACGCTTGGCTTTTTTGATTTGTCCGTTTTTCTAGCGAAGGCGGCACGTGGCGGCAACGTTGAACCGCAGGCAGGCGTCGCGACGGCGGCGAGACGCGGTGCCTTTGCCAATGCTTTGGGCAGATTGCAGGCTCGAATTCTGTCGTGGAGGGGGTGATCCGGGGATTGTCCGGCGCGCGCGGCCCTATAGAATTCCCGGGGTGTGCTCGTCAGGTCCTCGTTGCAGGGAGGCGGGAATGACGGAACCGCAATTGGAGACCACCGCTCTGTGGCTGCTGGTGGTGGCGGTGCTGGTGCTGATGGCGCCGTGGGCGCTCATGTAAGGCCGCAGTCTTGTGCGCCGCCGGTGCAAAGCGCATCGGCGCGGCTGGGTTTTCCCGGTCCGCGCCGCATGCTGTCAAACCCTGTCAACTTCTGAGCTGCCGTCTTGCGCGGCCATGACTGGACATTGCCACAGCAAGTTGGAGATCCTCTTAAAAAGTCTGCTTAATAAGTCCTTTGCAGGAGCGAAAAGCCGGTTTTGGCGGCGGGTGCCGGCCAACGATGGCGATTTTCACGGAAATTGGGCAAAAAAGCCGCGCCCGGGCGAGAGGCCGGGGTGCCTTGAACGCCGTCCCGGTATGGGGCAGGAAATAAGCTCGTAGCCACGGCGCCGCCGCGCCGCTAACAGAGGATCCGGAATGAGCGAGCGCGAGTCGTCTCCCAAGCAACTTCTACACCTCGTTTTTGGGGGCGAGCTGCGCGATCTCGAGGGGATCGAGTTCAAGGATCTCAACGGTCTCGACATCGTCGGAATCTATCCGAATTATGCCGAGGCGCTGGTGGCCTGGAGGGGTGCGGCGCAGAGGACCGTCGACAACGCGGCGATGCGCTATTTCATCGTGCACATGCATCGCCTGCTCGAGCCTGATGGCGTCGACGCCGGCAAGGCGCGGACCTGAGTGGCGGACCGTTCGCACCGCGAGCGCGCGTCAATCGCGGCCTGCGTGCGGCCGGTGCATCCGGGCAAAAACGCGACGAGGGAATGGTGAGCAGGGCGAAGGACGTAGCCGATCAGCCGCGTGCGCCGAAACCCGCGCGGCGGGCGCTGGACGCGCACTCGCGTCTGCTTCTCAAACGTTTCATCGCCGACTGGATCCAGCCCCGGTGGCGGCAACTCGCGGTGGCGGGTGTGCTCACCGCGGCGCTGGCGGTGGCGACCGGCGCCTATCCGATGGTCATCAAGTTCTCGTTCGACAAGCTGCTGGCTGGTGACGTGTCCTGGCTGCCGCTGGTGCTCGGCGTGATCATGGCCATCACACTCGCGCGCAGCGTGCTGCTCTATTTCCAGACGGTGGCGACGCAGCGCATCGGGCTTCGGCTGGCGGCCGACATGCAGAGCACGACGTTCCGCCACCTCATGAATGCCGACTATGCGCGGCTGACGCGGGATACGCCCGGCCGCATGATGTCGAAGCTCACCAACGACATCCAGTTCATCCAGCAGGCAACGCTCGCCTCGCTCAATTCCGCCATGCGCGACTCGATGTCGGTGATCGCGCTGGTGGGATCGATGTTCTACCTCGACTGGATGATCTCGCTCGTGGTGCTCGGGGTCTATCCGTTCGCGGTGGTGCCGATCGTCACCATCGCGCGGCGCGTGCGGCGCAACTCGACGCGCACCCAGGCGCAGCTCGGCGGCATGACCTCGCTGCTCGCCGAGAAGCTCGGGGCGACGCGCCTGATCAAGACGTTCCGGCTCGAGGATTATGCATCCGGGCGCATGAACGCGGCCTTCGAGGAGGTGTTCCGGCTCAAGCTCAAAGGCGTTGCCGTGAAGGCCCGGCTCGAAGCGCTGCTCGAGGCGCTGGGAGGCTTCGCCGTCGCCGGCGTGATCCTGATCGCCTACTGGCGCATCTCCAGCGGCGCCTCGACGGTCGGCGACTTCATGGGACTGACGGCGGCGCTGTTGATGGCCGCGCAACCGCTGAAGGCGGTCGGCGGGCTGATGGCGCGCGTGCAGGAGGGCCTCGCCGCCATCGAGAGCATCTACGGCATTCTCGACGAGAAGCCGTCCAACACGGATCGGCCCGGTGCCAAGCCGCTGGTCGTCAAGGACGGCGCAGTCGCCTTCGACCATGTCGATTTCCACTATGGCGATGCGTCCATACCGGCCGTCTCCGATTTCAATCTCGCGGTTGGCGGCGGGCGCACGGTTGCGCTGGTCGGACGGTCGGGAGCCGGCAAGTCGACCATCGTCAACCTGGTGCCGCGGCTGTTCGATGTGACGGGCGGCGCGATCCGCATCGACGGGCAGGACATCCGGGAGGTGACGCTGGGGTCGCTGAGGTCGTCGATCGCGCTCGTCAGCCAGGACGTGACGCTGTTCGACGACACGATCCGCATGAACATCGCGCTGGGCCGGCTCGATGCGACCGAGGACGAGATCGTGGCGGCGGCGAAGGCGGCCGCAGCGCATGAATTCATCCTGGCCCAGCCGGAGGGGTATGCGACGGTGATCGGCGACCGGGGCGTGCGGCTTTCGGGGGGACAGCGCCAGCGGCTCGCGCTCGCGGCGGCGATCCTCAAGAACGCGCCGATCCTGCTCCTCGACGAGGCGACGAGCGCGCTCGACACGCAGTCGGAGCGACTCGTGCAGCAGGCGCTCGCGGACTTCACCAAAGGGCGCACCACGATCGTGATCGCGCATCGGCTGTCGACGGTGCAGAACGCGGATCTGATCGGTGTCATGGACGCGGGCACGCTGGTCGAGGTGGGTTCGCACAGCGACCTCATCGCACGCAACGGGGCCTACGCGCGGCTGGTGCGGGCGCAGCTTCTTTCGGATACCGACGCGGCGCCGCCGGTGGGGGTGCCGCTCAATTGAGGCTTTCGGCACGCGGGATCAGGCACGCGGCATTCGGGGATTGACCGGATCCGGTGGCTTGCACACCGATTGTCGCTATTCCCGGCGGAAGACCTTGTCGACGATGCGGTTGGCCCAGCCTTTGGCATGCAGCCGTTCGTAGACATCCTTGGGGTCGTAGACCGTCTCCACCCAATCGTAGAAGTCGATCGGATGCGCGGCGGCGTAGGCGAGATACGCTTCGAAGAACTCGTCGAGAACGCCGGTGTCGGCCTGGCGGATGTGGCCGAAGCGGAGCGAGAGCTGGCGGCGCGCCTGGGAGATCGGTACGCCGTGGCGCGTGTGCAGATAGAGCGCGCTCATCAGGCCGGCCCGGTCGGCGCCCGATTTGCAATGCAACAGGATCGGATACTGGACGGACGAAAAGAGGTCGCGGGCGGCCAGCACCTCGGCACGGGTCGGCGCCGCGCGCGAGCGGACCGCGAAATCGACCAGCGCGAGCCCGGCTTCCCGGCAGGCGGTTTGCTCGAAGGCGTATGTCGAGGTGTCCGTGGCGCCGCGCAGATTGACGACGGTGCGCACGCCGCGGCGTTTCAGGTCGCGGATCTGATGCGGCAGCGGCTGGGCCGCGCGCCAGGCTTCGCTCGACAGGCGATGCCGGTTCGGAAACACGAGCCGAACGATCAGATGATCGAGCAGCAGCATGTCGAGATAGCGCGCGTGGGGCTCAGCGCGCCTTTTCCACGATCCAGGGAGCACGGATGTCGCAGCTCTCACTCCGGCCCAGGCTGAGCGACGCGCCGCCCGTTTGACCTGTTTTATGAGCCGTGCCATCTGCGTCAGAAGACCCCGCCGAGACCGCCTGCCCGCGCGGGAGGCGGAGCGTGCGCGTCGTCAAAACCCGAATTCAGCGGTGGGTAGCACTATCCCGCGTTATCTGTCGAACGCCTTATGCCGGATCGTCGTCGGCCAGTTGCGTCGAGGCCGTATTCCCTATAGGAAAATTGCCTTTAAGGCGCGTGGGGGGAACCACTTGCGGCTCGAGCAAGGAGAGGCGAGATAGGCCGATCGATGGCACAATCGCCACAGCGAGAGTCGAGATTCGGCCGCGCCATCGGTCTCATCGGCGCGCGCTATATGCGCTTCGTGCGCTCGACGTCGGACGTGATCATCGAGCCGTCGGACGTGGTCGGCCGCGTCAACGACACGCATCCGTTCATTCTCGCCATGTGGCATGGGCAGTTCGCCCTGATGCCGACGCTGCACGAACTCAACGGCAAGAACTTCCGGGTTTCCGCCATCGCCGCGCGCCACGCCGATGCCTCGGCGATCCGGGCGCTGCTCGGCCAGTTCGACATCGAGGTCGTGCAGGGGGCGGGCGCCAACGAGCGCAAGCGCGACAAGGGCGGCGTCTATGCGCTGCGCACCGCGACCCGGCTGCTCAAGGGCGGCAGCACGTTCTCGATGACGGCGGACATTCCACCCGGACCGGCGCGGCGCTCGGGCACGGGCATCGTCACGCTGGCCAAGTTCTCCGGCCGGCCGGTGGTGCCGTTCGCGGTGGCGACGTCGCGGTTCCTCGTGCTGCCGACGTGGAGCCGGATGACGATCAACCTGCCGTACTCCAAGCTCGCCTATGTGATCGGCGATCCGATCTGGGTGCCGGCGGATGCGGACGCGGACATGCTCGAGGTGCAGCGGCAGGCGGTCGAGGCGGGGCTCAACCGGGCGACCGAGCGCGCCTATGCGCTGGTCGGCGGCAACATCGCGCGCGTGACGCCGCCGTCGTCGGACGCGCTCGCGGGGCCGGCGCCGGAAGGTTTCGCGCTCAAGGCGTATCGCGCGGGCACGAGCCTGTTCGGGCTGGTGGCGCCGCTGCTGCTGACGATCCGCGGGCGGCAGGGCAAGGAGGATACGGCCCGGCGCGGCGAGCGTTATGGCGAGGCGGGTCTGCCGCGTCCCGACGGACCGCTGGTGTGGATCCATGCGGCAAGTGTCGGCGAGACCAATGCGGTGCTGCCCGTCATCGACCGGCTGCTGGCGGCGCGCGAGGATCTTTCGGTGCTGCTGACGACGGGCACCGTGACGAGCGCGGCGATGGCCAAGCGACGGCTTCCGCCGCGGGCGCTGCATCAGTACATCGTGCTCGACGTTCCCGCGTATGTGCGCGCGTTTCTCGACCACTGGAAGCCGGACGCCGGCATGTTCGCCGAAAGCGAGGTGTGGCCGAACCTGATCATCGAGGCGTCGCGCCGCCACATTCCGCTGGCGCTGGTCAACGCGCGCATGTCGGCGCGCAGCGCGCGGCGGTGGAAGTGGTTCAGCGGCTTCTCGCGGCCG
>JAFKKW010000417.1 GCA_017304275.1 Hyphomicrobiales bacterium
GATGGTAACGATCAGATTTACGGTGGTTACGACAACGACACCCTCTATGGCGATGCAGGTACGGATACGCTCCATGGCGGTACGGGGGACGATACCCTCTACGGCGGAGATGATGCCGACGACTTGCGCGGCAACACCGGCAACGACACACTCTATGGCGAGGCCGGAAACGATACGCTCTACGGCGACTGGCACTGGTCCGAATACGGTGATGACACGCTCTACGGCGGTGACGGTGCCGATACGCTCTACGGCGGCGCATCAAATGACAACCTCGAAGGCGGCGCTGGCGCCGACACGCTCTATGGCGAGAGTGGCGCCGACACGTTCCTCTTCATGTCTGCAACCGCGTTCGATGCCGTCGATACGGTCAAGGATTTCAGCACCGGACAGAGCGATAAGATCGATATCTCAGACGTGCTGGATATCGCGGGCTACGAGCACGGCGTCGATACGCTCACGGACTGGGTCCAAATCGTAACGAACGGCTCGCATTCCGAATTGCGGGTCGACGTGACGGGAAGCGCGAGCTTCGGGTCCGGAACGCAAATCGCGCTGATCGAAAATGTCACCGGCCTCACCGACGAGGCCGCCCTTGTCTCAAGCGGCCATCTGCTCGTCGCCTGATCGCGGAAACGTCACAAAAGGGGGCGCGGCTTCGACTCGCGCCCCTTTCGCGTCAGGGATCGAAAAGCCCTTCCATCGCAACGCCGTGCCACTGGCTGCGCACTTCTCCTGCCGCCTCCTTCAGAAAATCCGGCGCGCCCGTCCCGGCCTGTAGGACCGCCCCGTACGGCGGAAACAGCATCGAGACGGAGCGCCACCCCTGGCGCGTCAGCTCCGCCGCGATCTCCGAATGCAAAACGTCTTCCGGCGGCCACAGATGGCTTCCCGCAAGGTCAAGATGCAACAGGGCATCAAGCTGCGAACAGGTCGCCGCGCCGTACTTCGCCGCCTTCTTGCCGAGAGCCGTTGCCGTCTTGCGCCATCCTTCCATCATCGCGACCGGGTTCGATGGCACGTACGGTTCCATCACATCCTCTATGCTCTTCGCCTTCGCCCATTTCTTTTCGCGTTCGCGCCACTCATCGCCGCGCTTCCGGCCGCCGAGATCCTCCATCACCTCGAACCGCGCGTCGCGGAATAGGGCATCCGGCGGGTCGCGCTCGCAGGATCGCAGTTCATCCTCGGCAAAGGGAAGGCCGATACAGCGCAGGAACGCGCGCACGATCATGCGCTCACGCACGGGCTTCTGGTCGTTCGACCAAAGCTTGCGCGCCATCGCCGCGTGTCTGCGCAGGCCGTCAAGGTATTCACGGTCCCGGTCGTTCATCGCGTGGCTGCTCCCGGTCTGATCGGCGCGCCAATATTCGCGTTTATATCACGGTCTACGGCGCATCCGGGCGGCGTGTGTACTCGCCGGGCGCTTCGGGCATCGCGCCGCGCCCCGGCCACAAGGCCCACGCCTGGCGCAGCAATCGCATGTCCCGCATGCTATAGCCCTGCTCTTCGGCGAATGATCGGCTGCTCACGGCCATCGCGACATGCGCGGCGGGAAGCACCGCATCGAGAAGCTTGCGCTGTTCCCCGCGCGGTTCCGTTTCGGATGGGCTCCCCGGCCATACGGTGCCGAGCTTCGGCGCGGCGAGCGCCATGCGCAGGAACGTTTCCCCGCCGGAAATCCGGGGACACAATGAACTCAAATCTGCGCGGCTCAATAGCGACGCCCGTCAAAGCAAATTCGGCCCCGCGGCTCTGTCGTCAATTGCTCGCACCAAAGGGGTCTCACTTTGAAGCAATCCTAAATGAGCGTACAACGAGGATTTGGATCGCCCACTACCGCCGCATCCCATGCTCCCAGCATGCGGGCAAATCCAGATCGCTCATCCAGCGTGGATTCTCGGAGCTTCTGGTCGCGATAAGAATCCGTCCCGGCCGCCAGTCCCGGATCATGCGTTCGATGACGATGCGCGCCTGCGTTCGCGCGCTTGGCCGCCGGCGAAGGGCAATCCGCTCCACGCGCTCTGTCGTATCGACATGAATATGCGTTCCTCTGCGAAGGCACACCCAGGCCTCGAACACGGTGTCCGTGGCGGTTCCGATCGCCATCTCAATCGCGGGCCGGTCGGGATGAACAAAAATCCCGCAGGCCGAATCCGCGTGCCAGCGCGGATGGGTCATCCTGACCGCCACGCTTGGCTTCACATAATTGCTGAGCCCTGCCCCGCAGCTCGGGCAATGCTGGTCGGGCATGACCTTCGAAATGAACGCGATCCCGATATTCCTGCCGACCTCCGTCACCTCCCTGAGGATCTCGTCGCTCCAGCGGTCCATATCGCCGTCCCGCGCGTGATAGACTTTGCGGTACTCCATCCTGTGCGGCCACTGCATGACAAGCTCTGCGGCATGCGCGTATTCCGCGGTCCCATACGTCGTCACCGTCGCGAGAACCCTTGGATTCGTCGTGCGCGCTTCGGCAACGAACGCTTCCCAAGATAGCTTGCAGCCGCCGATGGCCGCCGCCGTTAACTCCATGTGATTGACGGCCCGGTAGGCCGAAGCGCGGTGATGCCGGTCATGATCGGTGACGCAAAGCACCGCCATGTTGGCGTCGGTTGTGTTCGACGGATCGCCGTCGACATGGTGCAGCTCGAGCCCAACGCCGGACGCCTTGCACACGCAGCAGCGGTGCGCGTTGCGCGACAATAGCCGCTCGCGCATGGGCGCGGGCGGTCTGACTCTTTTGCTCTTGCTCATGCCCGAAGCTTAATCGATTCCCGTTTCCATATCCCGCTTCGCGGCAATTCCCCGCCCAAGCCACGCGCGATTGCTGCATACGCTCGTATTCATCTTTCACTTTCCGGTCCTCCGAAGCACAATAGGAGGGGAGCGTGGGATGGGCAGTGCTTACGGAAAAATCGGAAAGAAGACGGCGAAGGCAGGCAGGTGACGGAAAGTCGTCGGCGGCCCTCTTAAGATAAAACTGCGCGGCAAGGGCGGAGCGCCGCTCTCGATGCAGGAGATCCGCGACGGTCTCTTTGAAGCCGCGCGCAGGCTCCAGCGGTACGAACAAACGCACCGCGCCGCGTGGGTGACGCTCTACCTCACGATGATCGACGAAGACGACCGCGAAGCCGTGCCCGGCGGCGAGGACGAATGGGTCATCTTTCCCTACAAATGCGCCGCCGACGAATTCGACGCCTGACCGGTTCCGGCACCCGATCGTTTCCTGCCGGAGGGGGCGCGGAGCTCCCTGCCGCTGATTCATTCGCCTTCTCTTGCTGGGCGTCCCCGCTTTACGGCCGAAAGCGCATCGAAGAACGCACCTGACGGACCACGCTGAACGGCCTTTCGTTGTTCAACCTTGTCCGGCCGCCCGGCGATTGCGCCGGCCCATCCACCCTTGCGCTCACCCGTCCGTGCGCGGCTTTTAGGCCGGGTGCGCTTCGCCGCTCCTGGTTCCGCGATTGTGTGTGACCAGGACGTGTCCCGCTCTCTCCTTCTAACTCTGCAAGGCCGTTTCGAGAATGACGCCGAACCTGGCCGGGCGCGCCGGGGATGCAACGGGCGGCCCGATCCATTCGCGCGCTCCCGTGTTGCCCGTTTCCCCTGCGGGTGCATCCCCGGCTTGTTCGCCCGGCCTGCCGGATGGCGTTCGAAACAACCCATGCAGAAAAGGAGAAAGAGCATGTCACGCAAGAACACAAAATCGGAACAGGCCGCCGAATCCAAAGCACCGGCCTACATCGCCTTCCACGTTCGCGACGGCGAGGAAAAGGGCAAGGGCTTCTGGACCCGCATCGGGGCGGCCTGGAAGCACAAGGACGGCGAAGGGCTTTCCCTTCAGCTCGACCTGGTGCCCCTCGATGGCGGCCGCATCGTTCTGCGGACTCCCAAAGAGGACGAAGCCGATGAAAGCAAATCAGCGGAGCAGGGCGCGTAAGCGCCCTCTCTTTTTTCCAAAGGAGGAAACGATCATGAGCGCAACCAATTTCCGCAAAGCCGAATCCGGCGCCGTCATCTTCAGCGACTACGCCGGTCTGCGCTTCACGCGCTGCTTCGACCGCGTGCCCTGCATTCTTGCGATGCTGCTGACCGACCTCATGCACTTTGCACACGCGCAAGGCGTAGACTTCGAGAGCTGCATCGAGCTCGCCCGGCAGCGTTATGACGAGGACACCGGCCTGATCAGGGATGCGGGCTGAGCCGCGCATCCTCCTTCCGCCGGTTTTCTGTTTGCGGCGCGCATAGCCGGGCGCGCCGCCCTGTCAACGGCTGCGCCGTTCCCCGCTGCGCGGTGACAGGCCGGCTCATCCGCCCGGCTCCTTTCGCGCCATCAGAAAACCTATAGCGAAAGGAAAATGTACTATGAATACGACCATTCAAACGATCCCCCTCAACAAGCTCATCCTGTGGCCGGGCAACGTCCGCAAGACCGCCGCCGAGGACGGCGTTGCCGAGCTTGCGGCTTCCATCGCCGCGCAC
Source organism: Hyphomicrobiales bacterium (assembly GCA_017304275.1). GTDB lineage: Bacteria > Pseudomonadota > Alphaproteobacteria > Rhizobiales > Hyphomicrobiaceae > Hyphomicrobium_C. The sequence goes on from JAFKKW010000417.1 coordinate 4,486, forward strand.
GGGCTTTTGAACCCGCTGCTCATCCGCAAGGACAAGCGCGGCAAGTTTGCGGTGATCGCAGGCCAGCGCAGGCTTCTTGCGTTACAGCGCCTTGCCCAGAGCGGACGGCTCGACGCCGATCACGGCGTCGAATGCCGCGTTGCAAACGCCGACGCGGGCGCGGCGGAGCTGTCCCTTGCCGAGAACGTCATGCGCACTGCCATGCACCCGGCGGATGAGTTCGAAGCGTTCCGCGATCTCATCGACGGCGGCGCAAGTGTTGCCGACGTCGCGGCGCGCTTTGGCGTTCCGGACTCGCGCGTGGAAAAACGCCTGAAGCTCGGCCGCCTCTCGCCCGTCATCCTCAACGCCTACCGCAACGGCGATCTCGGTCTTGAGGAAGCCATGGCCTTCACACTATCGGACGATCACACCGTGCAGGAGCGCGTGTTCGAAGATCTCCCGCCGTGGCACTGCAAACCCTCCGCAATCCGGCGCGCGCTCACGCCGGGCGAGATCCCGGCAACGGACAGGCGCGTGCGCCTGATCGGCCTTGACGCCTATCAAGCCGCTGGCGGGAGCGTGCGGCGCGATCTGTTCGATGACCGCAACGCGGGCTACGTTCAGGACGCGGCCCTGCTTGACCGCCTCGTTGTCGAGAAACTCGATGCCGCCGCCGGGGCCGTCAAGGCCGAAGGCTGGCTCTGGATCGAATCCGCTATAGACGCCGACTACGCTGCACTCTCGCGCTTTAGCCGCGTCCATCCCCAGCGCGGCGAGCTTTCCGACGAAGCGCGGGCCGCGATCGACATCCTGCAAGCCGAATACGACTCGCTCGCGGAGACCGAAGATGACAGCGACGAACGCGCGGCGCGGCTCGATGAAATCGAAACACGCCTCGACGAGATCGAAGCCTCGGCTGAAACCTGGCCCGCCGAAACGCTCGCCCTTGCGGGGGCCATCGTCACCGTCGGCTCCGATGGCGGGATCGAAGTGAAACGCGGGCTTGTCCGCCCCGAGGACTCGCGCAAGGCGAAGAAGGCCGCGAAGGCGCAGGACGCAAGCGCGGTGCCCGCGGGCGAAAAGCCGCTTCCCTCAACACTCGTTGCCGACCTCTCCGCGCATAGGTCCGCCGCCATCAGCGCCACGCTGATGAAGCGCCCGGACGTTGCGCTGGCCGCAACGGTGCATGCTCTGGCGCTCGATCTGTTCTACGCCTATGGCAGCGATTCCTGCCTGCGGCTGTCCCTGAAGCGAACGCCTGCTGGCGATGCGCTTTCCGATCCCGGCGCATCCAAGGCCCTTGCGGCGCTCCATGCCGAGCGCGAACGCTGGACATCGCGCCTGCCGCAGGATGCCGCGCAGCTCTGGCCATGGTGCCTTGAGCAAAAGCGCGCCGCGCTTTTGGACCTTCTCGCCGTGATCGCCGCGTCCGGAATCGATGCGGTCATCGCCAAGGGCCAGTCGCCGGGCAGTGCGCGGCTTGCGCACGCGGATGCGCTCATCGCCGCTCTCAAGCTCGACGTTGCGGGCTGGTACCGTCCCAGCGCGCATGGCTATTTCGGGCGCATCGGCCGCCCCGCGATCCTCGCCGCCATCGAGGAGGCAACCGGCAAGAAGGCCGCGCCCGCGTGGCACAAGCTCACGCGCGCGGACCTTGCCAAACGCGCCGAGAAGATGATCGCGCCGACGAAATGGCTGCCCGCGCCGCTTCGCAGCGCGGCGGAGAGCCAGCCGGAGTCGACGGTCTATATCGACGCGGCATAGGCTGCAGGTTTGGCCGGGCCGCTTCGATTGAAGCGGCCCGGCAGACAAGCTCTCCCATCCTTCCGCTTACCGTTTCGGTCCCTCCAGCCTTTTCATGACCGTTTGGCCCAGCCTGGCTTGCCGCTTCGGGCCTTCAAGGGCGGGCGCATGCGTGTGGCCCTTCGATCCCCTGATCTCGTCGGTCGTTTCAAGCCCTCCCGCAGCGCCGCACGCATCATGACAGACGAAGAACTCGTCGCCGTTCGGAAGGATGCGCGTACGACCGCTGCAAACGTTCTGTCCGCATTCATCGCAATAGATCGTGCTGCCTTTTGCCTCGCAGTAAGGGCAGTGCCACCCGGTACGGTCAAAGTCCTTCGCGGCATACGCTCGGACTTCCGGTTCCGCCTTGCCCAACAGGCTGCCGAAAAGCCCGCCCGGCGGCGCGGGCGCGGTCTTTTCGATCGCCTTGATCGTGAACCTGCCCTCGGGGGTGTCGCGCTGGAAGCGCACGAGGAAGCGCCCGCCTGTTTTCGCGCACACATAGCGGATGACTCGCCGCTCGGAGAGCGCCGCCTCGGTCCGCATGTCCGCGAGCCGCCGCGAAAGCGCCTCGTCCCGCGCCGCCGCGAGCGCGCGGTTGGCTGCATTGGCCGGAAGATTTTTCTCGCTCATGACCATCCCTTTCGCTTCTTGATCAGCGCGCAGGCGGCATTGATCCGCGCCGCGCGTTCGTTGTCGCCGCCCCTGTCGGGATGCAGCTCTTTCATCAGGACGCGATAGCGCGCCTTGAATTGCTGTTGCGTGGCGCTACCGTCCCGGGGAAGCCCCATAAGTGCGCACGCGGCGGCAAACGCATCGGGCCCCGGGGCCGCCTTGGTACCTGCATCGCCACGCGCCCCGTTTGCCTGCGCGCCGGCCGCAAATTGCTGCCGGAAGACGCGGTAGCTTGCGAAATGCGCCCTGAACTCGCGGTGGTAGGCGCGCCGGAGCGTCCATTCCTGGACGAGACCCTGGCGCAAAAGCGCCGTGGCCTCGAGCGCGCGCTCGCACTGCGTCTGCCAGCGCAGCACAAAAAGCGCGCCGGCGGGCCCAAGCAGCATCGCGGGAAGCGCCGCCATCAACGCGACCGCCCATCGCGCCAAGGTCGCAATACCGTGCGCGCCCGCCCTCACAGCCGAGTAAGCCTGCCGGCGATCACCGCCGCCCGCGCACCGTGCGTCAGCGCAAGCATGATCCCGCCCCAAATCACCAGCGCCGCGAGAAGGCCAAGCGCGCCGGGCAGGCGATGGATACGGTCCCATACCCAGCCGAGGCCGAGCAATTCGATCGCCGCTCCCGTCACCGCCATGACGGCGAGCGTCCCGAGCGCGTTGACCGCTACCTGGATCTTCTCGCCGGGTTCCTGCCTGCCGAGATAGCTCATTGGACTGTCTCCTGATCTTGCGGGGCACGCGCACGATCACCGGGTCGCAGACAGGCCCGGTTCCGGGCGACCAACTGGCAACGAACTGGCGCGGCCCCATGAAGGTGATGTAGCGGCATTGCACGGCGTAGCCGTCGTCCCCGGTCGAACCGGTCGCCACGATCAGACCGGGATCGAGCGTGTAGACGAGCGTCATGACAGCGGCGGCGACGACGCTCCGCGAAGGGCGCACCAGCCACGCCGCAAACCGCACGCAGGCGCCCCAGGCCTGGGCAAACGCCGTCCCCACGGGCAGGGCGGGCGTGCTGCCGTGATAAGGATTCGGATGAAACGATCCCCGCAGCTCCGGGCGCTCCCAGTACGGCGTCTTCCGCAGAAGCATCGGCTTCAGATTGTCGGCGAACACAATTTGCAGCCCGCTTGCGAGCGTCATGACCTCCTCGACGGTCGCGAGCGGGCGGCGCGCCTCCGCCCGCGTTACCCCGCCGGGACTGCGGGTCTTGATCTCGATCGTCGTCTCGCCGCATAGCGCCGAGACATACTGCGCCGTCTCCAGATCGCCCGCGCCGATGAACTGCTTAAACCCGGCGTTCGACAGGAAGGTCTGCCAGTTCGAGCCGTAAAGCTGCTTGAGCTGGCCGACGTTCTGGATGATCGGCCACAACCAGACGCGGTATTTGCGCAGGGTGGGAAGTCCGCGTGCCACACGCTCAAGCCGCTTGAGCGCGGGAAACTCGTCCATCACGAAAAGCACACGCCCGCGCGCGAGCGCGCCGCGCTGCATGGTCCAGAGCGCAACGCCGGTGACAAGGCGTGCGTACGCCGCGTGCGTGTCGAGATACTGGAGCGGTATCACGACCGATACCGTGCAACCCCGAACGGCCTTGCCCGCCGACCAGCCCTTGAGCGCCCCCAGATCGGCGCTCTTTCCGCACAACGCCTTCTGCATCACAGGATCTTCGAGAAAATTCGTGTCCTGTTTGATCGTGGAAAGGATGGCAGAGAACTCTTCGGGCGCCTGCGCCTCGCGGCGCTCGAGCTGGGCCGCCCCGCGCGCGCCTTCATTCCCGCGAGCAGGGCTTCCCACTCATGCGCTTCAAGGCTGATATACCGTCGCAGCGTGAGCAGGTTGCGCCGCGCCGGAGGCTCCGCCGTCGCGATGTGCATCAGAAAGGCGCGAATGCCGCTTTGCGCTTCGTCCTTGAAGTAGCTCGAAGAGCCGTCCTCACGGCCCGTGCGCGCAACGATCATGTCGGCAAGCAGATCGGCGTCCGAGGCGAAGCTCTCGCCCGCCGGATCGAGGATCGAAAGCGGATTGAGCGCGTCCGAAGGAAGCGACCAAGGTGCGTCCGCGTGCATGCCCCACGGATTGAGGCAGGTGAACACATATCCCTTTCTGCGCCAGGCCTTGCAGGCAATCGCCGTGTTCTCCCCGCCCGGGTCGATCAGGAAAATCCACGGATGACGCAAAAGATTGGGAATGACGGCGCAGGTACCCTTGCCCGACCCGGTGGGCGCGACGGTCAGGGCATGGCCGTCGCCGCGGTAGTTGACGGACAAAAGGCCGGTCCAGTCGCCGGCGATAAGCCCGCGTCGCTGGAAGAGGCGCTTGCCGCTCGCGGTCCACGCCGCCAGCCAGCCGGCCGAGCCGAACGTCGTGGGACGCTTGGCAAGACGCCAGCGAAGGAGCACGATGGCCAGAACAATCGCTATGATTATTAGAATTGGCATGCGGCTGAAGTAGCCGCCGGATGCCCGCCCGTCCTGGCCACGGTCTGGTCACATGACAACGGATGCCGCAGCGCAAGACAGGACGCCCGGACGCAAGACCGCGTTCGATGCGCCCGAGCGCGCGCGCATGCGCGCCGCGCTGCTGCGTTACATGGAAGAGCACCGCATCGGCGTGCCGACCCTGCAGGGCCGTATCGCGCAGGCATCGGGGCGCAGCACCGAACTGATCCCCCTCAAGACGCTTCAGCGATTCCTTGCCGATTCCCACCGCACCAACGATGCGTTCCTGGTCCCAGTCTACCAGTTCAGCAAGGATCTGCCCGAGCGGCACGATGAATTCACCGCCATCGCAGGTGGCCTCGTCTCCTTCTATTCTCCACCCGGCTCCGGCTCAGAACCGCGACCGCCCGGCGCCTTCTCCCTCCTCGGGGCCTTCGATGTTTATGAAGAAGGAACTGATCAATCGGACCGAGCGACACAAACCGGACGAATGACCTTCGACCCCGAGCAATCGCCTCCAGCTTTGCTCGTCCGCGAGCATCAATATCTGCCGGGCAACAGCACAGGCCTAAATGATCCAGCCCACATCTTTGAGGGGATCGTTGTTTCCTTCGGAATGTTTCAGATCGGCATGATGCGCAGCACGCTAACGCACCTCCCGCGCATCCACTGGTTCGCGTTCGGCCGCGGCTTTGCCCTGCAAAGCTGCTGCCAATCTTGCGCGATACAGCACACTGGTCCTGAGCCGACTGTCCTTCCGCCCAGAACCTTCCACTTGCGCCCTGCCGGCGCCGAAACCGCAAAGCCATAGGCGCGATGCAAATCTCCGAAAGCTTCCAGGACAAATTCTTTGAAGCCGTGTTCCGGGGCGATGTCTCATCCGTTCGCGACGCCCTGCACGGACAGGAGATCGCAATAACCTGCAAGCGGCAGGAACTCACGGCCCTGCACATCGCCGTGGGCACCAATAATCTTCCGCTCGCGAGGCTTCTTATTGAAGAGTGGCATGTCCCTTTCGGGCCGGACGGCTTTGGCCGCTGGCCGACCGTCGTTGCCGCCGAATGCTGCGCTAGCGAAGAGTTGTGCGATTACATCGTAGAAAAAGAAGCGGCGGCAATGACCGCCTCAAAGTGACCAGAAGTTGACCAGCCGGCCCAACCCCTTTATTTTGCACAAAAGTCACAATAATTCATGTTGAGAATTGCCATAAGAACACAACCTTAAGGCGATCCTAACCTTTATATCCTAATATTATACTTATGTGTACCGCGCGAATAGCGTGGAGTACAAGATGTGCGCGGTCATACCGCGCGCATCTTGCCAAGGGGGCCTCAAATGCCGGCCCCCGTTGGATCCCCCGCTAGAATCGGCCTTGCCCCGCATCGAGCGGAAGGCGGCCGATATGCAGCGTTTCGCCGCTGCATCACGACCAGGGACATCGCTTCCCTGGACGCGCGAGGAAGGCCGACGTGTCACGAAGCGGATCGAATACCCGGCGGCGCAGCAAACTGCTTTGCGCCCGCTTCAACGATCTTGAAGCCGCAGCCTTGCGCGCGATGGCGCACGCGGCCGGCATACCGGTATCGACCCTCATCCGGAGCCGGGTGCTGGGCGAAGCCCCGCCCCGGTCATCACGTCGGCCGACGGTCAACCATGAGATGGCTGCCCGTCTTCTCGGCGAGCTGGGCCGCATTGCCGAGGCGCTGCGCTGCGCGCACGCGCGGGGCGACCTCACCCCCTCGCACCCCGAGGTCGCCGCGGCCCTGCGGGATATCGCCGAGATGCGCGCTGTGTGTCTTGAGGCCATGGGGCGGCAGCCATGATCCTCAAGGGCAGCCAGCGCAGCGGCGGCGCCGATCTTGCCCTTCACCTCATGAACGCATTCGACAATGAGCGCATCGAGGTGGGGCAGATCAGGGGCACTGTGGCCGACGACCTTTATGGAGCCTTTGGCGAGTACGATGCCATTGCTGCGGGGACGCGGTGCAATAAGCATCTGTACAGCCTGTCCATAAACCCGCCGGCACCGCTCACGCGGGAACAGTACCGCGCTGCCATCGATCGCATCGAGGAAGGGCTGGGCCTGTCGAACCAGCCGCGCGCGATCGTGTTCCATGTCAAGAACGGGCGCGAGCATTGCCATGTCGTCTGGTCGCGCATCAATACCCGTACGATGCGCGCTGTGCACCTTTCGCACGACCGCATGAAACTGCGCGCCCTGGCGCGCGACCTCGCACGCGAATTCGGCCTGCCGCTTCCCGAGGGGATGGCCCGGGACCTGCGGGACCAGAACAGCCAGCGGCAGGATTTGACGCTTGCCGAAAAGCGCCAGGCCGAGAGCTCCGGCATCACGCCGGAGCAGCGCCGCGCCGACATCACGCAGGCCTACCGCGCATCGGATACCGGCAACGCATTTCGCGCGGCCCTTGCGCAAAAAGGCTACATCCTTGCCCGCGGCGACCGGCGGGGCTTTGTCGTCGTCGACCGCCATGGCGATGTGCACAGCCTTGCGCGCCAGATCGAGGGGGTGAGGACGCGCGCACTCGCCGCAAAGCTTGCGCATCTGACGCCGGAACAGCTCCCGGACGTAGAGCAGGCGCGGCAGATCGTGCGCGATCAGCGCAAGGCGCAGGAGGACGCCATACGTGCGCGGGTCAAGGAACGCCTTGCCGATGCGCTTGGAACGCTAAAGGCGAAGCAGGTCGCGCGCCACGAGACACTGCGCCGGCGCCACCAGGCTCTGC
>JAFKKW010000101.1 GCA_017304275.1 Hyphomicrobiales bacterium
GGAATGGTGCTCGGCCCGCACATCCTGCGTCACGTCTTCACCCCCTACGACGCCCATGAGATCCTCGAGCTCTCCGAGTTCGGCATCGTCTTCCTCCTGTTCCTGATCGGCCTCGAGCTGCGCCCCAAACGCCTCTGGGCCATGCGCAGTGCGATCTTCAACCTCGGCACCGCCCAGGTCATGCTGACCGGGCTCATCCTGGCCACGGCCTCGGTCGTGTTCGGGCTCACCTGGAAAGCTGCGCTTTTCGTTGGCCTGGCCCTCGCATTGTCGTCCACCGCATTCGCATTGCAGGTCATGGAGGAGCAGGGCGACCTGACCCAGCGCCACGGCCGCCTGGGCTTTGCCATCCTGCTGTTCCAGGATCTCGCCGCGATCCCTCTGATCGCCTTCGCGCCGCTCTTCGCGGTCACCGCCGCCGACGTCGCGCACAGCATGGACCTCACCGCCGCCCTACGCGCGCTCGCCGTGATCGCGCTCGTCGTGCTGATCGGACATTTCGTCCTCGACCGGATGTTGCGGCTCGTCGCGCGCACGCAGGTCAAGGAAGCCATGACCGCAGCCGCGTTGCTGACCGTCGTCGGCGTGGCGATGCTGATGCAGCACGCCGGCCTCTCGGCAGCGCTGGGCGCCTTCATTGCCGGCGCGCTGCTCGCCGAAAGCTCCTATCGCCACCAACTCGAAGCCGATCTGCAACCCTTCGAAGGCCTGCTGCTCGGTCTGTTCTTCACCGCCGTCGGCATGTCGATGGACCTGTCGATCCTGTTCGCCAATCCGGGCAAGGTGCTGCTGCTGGCGGCCGCGTTGGTGGCCACCAAATCCGTCATTCTGTACTGGCTGGGGCGCCGCTCCGGTCTCGCCGCGCGTCCCGCCCTCCGGCTCGGCCTCTCGCTGAGCCAGGGCGGAGAGTTCGCCTTCGTGCTGTTCACGGCCGGCGTGGGCGAGGGGATCCTGTCCGACCCGACCAGCGATCTCCTGGTCCTCGTCGTCACGCTCTCGATGGCCGCGACGCCGTTGCTGCTCGCCGTTGAGCGGGTCGTTGCCACCCGGCGAAGCGGGCAGGTGAGATTGCCCGCCTATGACGCGAACCTCCCGAGCAAGGACGAGCACGTCGTCATCGCCGGCTTCGGACGCTACGGCCAGATCGTGGCCCGCATCCTGCGCGGCAAGCAGATCCCGTTCATCGCCCTCGAGATCTCCGCCGAGCAGGTCGATCTCGTCCAGAAGTTCGGATCGCAGGCGTTCTACGGCGACGCGAGCCGCCCCGAGATTCTCGAAGCGGCACAGATCGGCAGGGCGCGGGCCTTCGTCATCGCCATCGACGATATCGATGCGTCCCTCCG
>JAFKKW010000557.1 GCA_017304275.1 Hyphomicrobiales bacterium
GCAGGCCGCAGATGCACGCGTCAAGCCCGCCGCGCCCGAGGACTACGGCCAAGAGTTCCTGGACGCCATCATCGCCGTCAAGACGGTGGATGGCGTGGGCGATGCCATCCAGCACATCGCGCGTTACGGCTCGCAGCATACGGACGCGATCATCACCGCCAACGAGGCGACCGCGCAGCGGTTCCTTGCCGAGGTGGACAGTGCCATCGTGCTCTGGAACGCCTCGACGCAGTTCGCGGACGGCGGCGAGTTCGGCTTCGGCGCGGAGATCGGAATCGCCACCGGCAAGCTGCATGCGCGCGGTCCGGTCGGCGTCGAGCAACTCACGAGCTTCAAGTACGTTGTACGCGGGACGGGTCAGACCCGGCCGGTCTAGCTGCCGGACCGCGCGCCCTGATCGCCCGCGCCGACGGCTCGGGCGTCAAAGATCGCTCCACGGCAACCAAGCGAGCCCCGCATGTCCGTCTCCTCTGCTCCCGCTGACGCCAGCATCGGATTCATCGGCCTCGGCCGCATGGGATTGCCGATGGCCTCCAATCTCGCCGCGGCCGGGAACAAGGTCATCGCCTACAATCGCCACCCGGAGAGACACGAGGCGCTTGCTGCGGCCGGGCTCACACCGACGGAGAAGCTCGGCGACCTGTTCAGTTGCGGGCTGGTCGTCAGCATGGTGTCCGACAACCAGGCGGCGACGGAAATCGTATTCGGGCAGACCGGTGCGTGGCCCTGGGCCGGATTGGCCGCCGGACTGCGGAAGGGTGCCGTGCATCTGTCGATGAGCACCATCGGCCCCGACGTTTCCACGCGGCTCGCTGCCGAGCACGCGCGCCACGACCAAGGCTATGTTGCTGCGCCGGTGTTCGGAAATCCCGATGCTGCCAAGGCGCACGAGCTGGTCATCGTCGCGGCCGGCACGGCGGAGCTGCTGCAGCGCTGCGAGCCCGTCTTTGCGGCGCTTGGAACGCGCACGTTCGTGGTGGGCGCCGCTCCGGCGTCGGCGAACCTCATCAAGATCGCGGGCAACGCGATGCTGGCGAGCACGCTCGCAACGTTTGGCGAGGTTTTGGCGTTCGTTCGCAAATCCGGCATCGAGCCGACCGCCTTTTACGAGATCATGACGTCGTCCCTGTTCGGCGGGCGGGCGCACAAAATCTACGGCGCGCGCATGGTGGCGGAGGATTTCGCCCCCGGCTTCACGTTCCCGCTCGCGCTCAAGGATCTCACGCTCGTGCTCGCCGCCGCGCAAGCTGCAGCCGTGCCAATGCCGTCCATCAGTGTCGTGCGGGACCGGCTGCTCGCCGCTATTGCGCAAGGCTACGGCGATCTCGACTGGTCGG
>JAFKKW010000418.1 GCA_017304275.1 Hyphomicrobiales bacterium
CAGACCACGGCGCCGACGCCCTGGTCGAGGCCGAGCGGCATCAACTCCCATTCGTAGTCGCGGCCGTTCAGCGAATAGTAGGTCTGGTTGGCGACGTAGCGCGGATAGCCGTAGCGATCCGCGACGGCGAGCGACTTCATCAGATGCCAGCCGGAGAAGTTGGAAACGCCGACGTAACGGATCTTGCCGGCGCGCACGAGATCGTCGAGCGTGGACAGCGTTTCCTCGGGCGGCGTCTTGGCGTCGAAGCCGTGGAGCTGGAAGAGATCGATGCGGTCGGTGCCGAGGCGCTTCAACTGCGCCTCGACGGTCTTCAAAAGATGATAGCGCGACGAGCCGACCGCGTTGGGCTCGTCGCTGAAGCGGAAGGTGGCCTTGGTGGAGATCAGCACATCGTCGCGGCGGCCCTTGATGGCCTCGCCCAGGATCCTCTCGGATTCGCCGCTCGAATAGATGTCCGCCGTGTCGAACATCGTAAGGCCGGCGTCGAGGCAGATGTCGACTAGGCGGCGGGCTTCCGCCACGTCCGTATCGCCCCAGGCACTGAACAAGGGGCCCTTGCCGCCGAAGGTGCCGCAGCCGAAGCTCAAGACGGGAACGGTCAATCCGGACGCGCCAAGCTGGCGATATTCCATGGCGATGCTCCTTGGGGACGATCGGAGAGGGGACACCGTCGAGATAGGCTATCGGCTCCGGATTGCAATCTCAGCGCGACAGGCCTTTGGTCTTGAGCTCGGCGAGGTACTCGCCCCAGCGCTTGTCCTTCTGCAGCGACAGCATGTGCAGGTAAGACCAGGTGAAGAGACCGGTGTCGTGGCCGTCGTCGAAGACGATGCGCACCGCGTAGTTGCCGACGCCGCGCAGCTCGCGGATCTTGACGTTCTTCTTGCCGCCGACGGTGACACGCTGCTCCTTCGAATGGCCCTGGACCTCGGCCGATGGGCTCAATACGCGCAGGAACTCGGCGGGCAGCTCGTGCTCGTCGCGCGTGGCGAAGGAGACGCGCAACGCCTCGCCGCCGTGCATGACCTCGAGCTTGGGGGGCTTCATGCCGCGGCCCGCCGCCCTCTCCAGCTCCGCCCACGCCTTGGCGGCGATCTCGCGGAAAACCTGCGCGCTCGGACTCTCGGGGGCGGTCGCGGTGATCGGCTTGCCCGCATCCGAGGTTTCGCGCACCTCGATGGTCAGCGGCACCTCGCCCAGGAACGGCACGTCGAGCTTCTCGGCCTCGGCCTTGGCGCCTCCGTGACCGAAGATGTCGTAGCGCTTGCCGGTATCCGGCGCGATGAAATAGCTCATGTTCTCGACGATGCCGAGCAGCGGGACGCTCACCTTCTTGAACATGGCGAGGCCCTTGCGGGCGTCGATCAGCGCCAGATCCTGCGGCGTCGAGACGATCACGGCGCCGGCCAGCGGCACTTGCTGGGCGATGGTGAGCTGCACGTCGCCCGTGCCCGGCGGCATGTCGATCACGAGCACGTCGAGGTCGCCCCACAGCACCTCGCGCAGCATCTGGTTCAACGCGCCGACGACCATCGGGCCGCGCCAGACGATGGGTGTGCCCTCGTCGACCATGTAGCCCATGGACATGGACTTCAGGCCGTAGGCCTCCATCGGCACGAGCTTCTTGCCCTCGGCCTGCGCAGGCTTGCCGGTGATGCCGAGCAGGCGCGGCTGCGAAGGTCCATAGATGTCGGCATCCATGATGCCGGTCTTGAGGCCGATGGCCTGGAAGCCGAGCGCGAGGTTGACGGCTACCGTCGACTTGCCGACGCCGCCCTTGCCGGAGGCCACGGCGACGATGTGCTTCACGCCGGGGACGCCCTGGGTCTGGCGCACGGGCGCGGCGCCCGGCTGCGCGGCCGGGCGATGCGCGGCATCGCCCGCGGCGCCGCGCGCCCGCGCCTCCGCTACGCGCGGATGCTCGCGGCCGTTCCCGGCCGGTTTCGCCGGAGCGGGCCGCGTCGCCTGACCGGGCCCTGCTTCGGCCGTCAGAACGGCGACCACGCCGGCGACGCCCTCGATCTCCTTCACCACCTTCTCGGCGGCTCCGCGCAGGGGCTCCAGCTCCTCGGCGCGGGCGGCGGGAACGGTGATCGAGAAATATACGCGGCCATCCTTGATCAGAACGTCCGACACGAGCCCCAGATCGACGATGTTGCCTTCGAGATCAGGGCCTTTGACGCGCCTCAGCCGTTCGACGACTTGCGCCTTCAAATCGGACATGCCCTTGCTCCTCGTGCTTGGTATTTCTGACGGCAATCCCGACGGACTGCTCCCCCGCCTGCCCTACGTCATGCGCCGGAAACCCGCAAGGGCCGGTTCTCCGCAGTTCTCCCGCGCGCTTCGATCGGATATAGGAAGGCGGCGGACGCTTCACCACTAGAGCGTGATTGGTTTTGATTGAATCGCAATCACGCTCCAGGTCTTTGATGAGACCGATGATTCACGTTTCGGACTGATCGGGTCCGAAACGATCATGGTCTAGAAGCGCCGCCGAGGGGAAGGGAGCGCATGAAGCAACTTCTGGCCTTGAGCCGCCTGATCGATCGGACCTCCGGGCTGGTCGGACGGTCGGTGGCATGGCTGATCGTGGCGGCCGCGCTCATCAGCGCGGGCAATGCGGTGGTGCGAAAGGTGTTCGACTGGAGCGCGAACTCGCTGCTCGAAGTGCAATGGTGGCTGTTCGCGCTCGTGTTCCTGTTGGCCGCCCCCTGGACGCTGGCGGTCAACGAGCACATTCGCATCGACATCATCAACAGCCGCCTTTCGTCCTCGACGCGCAACTGGATCGAGATCGTCGGGCATACGCTCTTCCTGCTGCCGATGGCGGCGATGATCGTCTACACATCGACCCTCTTCTTCTCCACCTCGTTCGCGCAGGGCGAGCAATCTCCGAACGCGGGCGGTCTGCCGCTGTGGCCCATCAAGGCGTTGATCCCGGTTGCGTTCGCGCTCCTGTTCGCGCAAGGCGTGTCGGAGCTGATCAAGCGCGTTGCCATCATGCGGGGCGACCTCGACGAGCAAGCCGGCCACAACGGCTACCACGAGGCCGTCGTGGCGGCCGGAGACGGACAAAACGGGGCCACCAAGCCGGCGGGCGACACGCCATGACCGAAGGTCGAGCGCGCGAGGGGCGCATCGCATGACGGCGTTTCTCGCGCAGAACCTGGCGCCGATCATGTTCGCGGCACTGGTCCTCTTCCTGCTGCTCGGCTATCCGGTCGCGTTCTCGCTCGGCGCGGTAGGACTGGCGTTCTTCTTCGTCGGCGTCGAGCTGGCGCCGCACTCGAACGGCGCCATCACGCTGTCCTGGCACCTGCTGCAGTCGATGCCGGGGCGCATCTTCGACGTGATGCGCAACGATACGCTGCTCGCCATCCCGTTTTTCACGTTCATGGGGCTGATCCTCGAACGCTCGGGCATGGCCGAGGACCTGCTCGAGACGGTCGGTCAACTCTTCGGCAAGATCCGCGGCGGGCTCGCGTATGCCGTCATCTTCGTCGGCGCGCTCCTTGCGGCGACGACGGGCGTGGTCGCGGCGAGTGTCATCTCCATGGGGCTCATCTCGCTGCCGATCATGCTGCGGTACGGCTATGACCGGCGCGTTGCCGCGGGCGTGATCGCGGCCTCCGGCACGCTAGCGCAGATCATCCCGCCGTCGCTGGTGCTGATCGTGCTCGCCGACCAGCTCGGTCGCTCGGTCGACGACATGTACAAGGCCGCCATCGTGCCCGGCCTCATGCTGGCCGGTCTCTATGCCACCTACGTTTTCATGGTCTCGCTGATCAACCCGGCGGCTGCTCCGGGGCTGCCCCCGGACGAGGTGGCGCATCGCGAGCCGGACGGGTCTCTCGGGCTGCTTTCGCTTGGTGTGCTGACGGCCTTCGCGGCACTGTTCGCAACCTGGATGATGCACGGATCCACCTACGCCGGAATCGACCGCGCCATTCTTGCCATGGCGTGGGGCATCGCGTTTGCGCTTGGCGCGGCCCTTCTGAACCGGGGCTTGATGCTCGTTTCCGGGCGCAGCCTGCTGTCGACGATCGCGGAGCGCGTCACGTTCGTCATGGTTCCGCCGCTTCTGCTCATCTTTCTCGTACTCGGAACCATCCTGATCGGTCTGGCGACACCGACGGAAGGCGGCGCCATGGGCGCGGTCGGCGCGCTCGCCCTCGCCGCCGCGAAACGCTACAGCGGCAACGACCCGCGACGGTTCAACGTCCAGATCGTGCGCCAGGCCGCCCAGGCGACGGCCAAGCTCGCGGCTTTCGTGATGTTCATCCTGATCGGCGCCCGGATCTTCTCGCTCACCTTCTACGGCGTCAACGGCCATATCTGGGTCGAGCATCTCATGACGTCGCTACCGGGCGGCATGTACGGCTTCCTGATCGCGGTCAATCTGCTGATCTTCTTCCTGGCCTTCTTCCTCGACTTTTTCGAGCTCTGTTTCATCCTTGTGCCGCTGCTCAAGCCCGCCGCGGAGGCCATCTTCCGCGTCTCTCCCGAGGCCGTCGCCATCGCCAAAAGCTTCGGGTTCGCGGTGATCAGCACAACGGACGCATCGGGCGTCGTGACCGAGACGGTGGCGGACGTGACGCCGTTCGTGATCTGGTTCGGCGTGCTGCTTGCGGTCAACATGCAGACGAGCTTCATGCACCCGCCGTTCGGCTTCGCGCTGTTCTATTTGCGCAGCGTCGCCCCGCGCGAGACCTACCGGGACAAGGTGACGGGACGGCTCATGGCTCCGGTCAAGACGAGCGATATCTATTGGGGCGCCGTGCCGTTTCTCGGTATCCAGCTCGTGATGGTCGGGCTTCTGATGGCGATGCCGGCATTGGTCATGAGCAAGCCGCAAGCGCCTGTTGCGCCGCACGCGGCCACGGCTCCCGCAGTGCGGCCCCTGCCGTCCGGCCTTCCGGTCGATCGCGGCTTCGCGCTCGATCCTTCGCCGCCGCGCATCGAGGGTGCGCCCGACGTTCCATTCACAGGCGCGGGAGCGCCGACGCTCGACATGCGCGAGCTGCCGAGCTTCTCCGCTCCGGAGCGGCCTTTGCCGCACGGCGCTCGGTGAGCCTCCGCATTATTCCCGATGGCGCCGACAAAACGTAACTGTTATCCCCGTCTTCATGTGCTGCGCATATTTTCAACGGGACACACGACGGCATGGGGCCGTTGCGCAACAGTGGCGTTTCCCGTTACACGGCGTCACAATTTCATACTGGAGATGCGCTTCACTCTCTTGCTAAGTGAGATACGGGTTGAGCGCGGCGCCAAGCGCGAGTGGGGCGATCGGGAGCAGCCCAATCCTCATCCTCGATGCAGCGCTCATGTCTCCGGATTCAGCGTGAGTTACGAAAGCTTTCATGCGGAAGACAGGACGAATTGCGTCTGCGACGCTCAAGAACGGTCATATCGGCGATCTCGGCGCGCCGGTTGAAGTGCGTCGCCACCCGGGCGCGCGGCGGCTCACGCTTCGCGTCAGCAGGACGCGCCGTACGGTGATCGTGACGCTGCCCGTGCAGTGCGATCTCGACGAAGCCGGCTCGTTCATCACGCGCAATATCGACTGGGTCCGCGCCCGTCTCGACAGCCTGCCCGACCCGGTGCCGTTTCTCGACGGCGTCTTCATTCCGTTGCGTGGCGAAGCACACCGCGTGGTGTTCACCGGTCCCGGCCGACGCGGGCCGGTCGAGCGCAAGTCGACGCCGTCCTATCCCGAGCTCTGGGTCTCGGGACAGCCCGAGCACGCGCCGCGCCGCCTGAAAGACTGGCTCGCCAAAGAGGCGCACCGGCATCTCGACGACCGCGTGGCATTCCACGCCAAGCAGCTCGGCGTCACGGCGAAGCGGATCGCGGTGCGCGACCAGACCAGCCGCTGGGGGTCCTGCTCGACGACCGGCGTGCTGTCGTTCTCGTGGCGGCTGATCATGGCGCCGCCGGAGATCCTCGACTACGTGGCCGCGCACGAGGTCGCCCACCTGCGCGAGATGAATCACGGGCCGCGCTTCTGGAAGCTGGTCGCCAAGACCATGCCGGGCATGGACGAGGCCAAGCGCTGGCTGCAGATCTACGGCATGGACCTCCATAGGTACGGCGCCGCGGCGGAGTAGCTAGCGGAAAAGGTCGGCGTCGGGGTCGGTCCGGCCGTCGATCCAGGCAGCGACGATCTCGGCCGCAATGGCGCTGAACGTGATGCCGTTTCCGCCGCATCCCAGCACGGCGAAGCAATTCCTCAGATCCGGAACCGGCGCCAGCAAGGGCATTCCCGTGGGGTTGTCGGCGAATGCGCCGGCCCAGGCATAGTCGACCTCGAGACGGCGGCCCGGCAACAGGGCTGAAATCTTGGCCAACAGACGTGCAGCCTTGTTCGGGATCGCGGCGTCACGGCGATCGGCGTCGTTCAAGCGTGAATCCTCGCCGCCGGCGAGAATGCGGTTGTCGTGCGTTGTCCTCATGTAAAGATAGGGATCGGACGCTTCCCAGATCAGGCATCGCTCCGGCCAGAGCGCATCCGCCGGCAACGGTTTGGTTGCAAGCGCCCAGGTCGAGATGATCTCGAACCTGTCCCGCGGCAGTCCGTCGATCACCTCGTAGCCGGTGGCGAACACGGCGCGCCGGGCGGCGATGACGGTCCCTTCCGCGGTTTGCAAGTGGACGCCGTTCCGATGCGGATCGACGCGCTTTACGTCGTGGGGTGCATAGATGCGTGCGCCGCGTCGCCGCGCCTCTCTCAAGCATCCGGCGGCGAGTTGCACCGGGTTCACCTCGGCCGCCCCGTCGGACAGAATGGCGCCGGTGCGATCGATGCCGAACGCGTCGGCGAGCGCGCCGCTGTCGAGATATTCCGAGGGGAGGCCGATTTTCGCGCGGTAGGCAGCCTCGGATTTCAGGGCGCGAAACCCATGCTGATCGCCAGCCAGGTAGAGCGCTTTGCGGCGCTTCCAGCCGCAGCTCAGGTCCAAACTCTGGATCAGGCTTTCGAGGGTATCCAAGGCGCGAAACGATCGCAGATACGTGCGCTCTGCCGCCGCCGCGCCGATCTTGTCGGCCAGTTCGCTCAAGGTCGTATCGAGCTCGAACTGGATCATGGCGGTGCTGGCCAGCGTGCTTCCGCGGCACGGCTCGCGGCGATCAACGACGACCACGTCATGGCCGCCCGCAGCGAGCTTTAACGCCGCCAGGGCTCCGCTGATCCCCGCGCCAATGACGGCAACGTCGCATGTCTCATGCGCAAGGCGCGCCCGATGGCGGACGCTGATGCGCGGCGTGTCCGCCCATACGGTTCCCGTCATCGAATCGTGGGCGGGCTCACACGGATGCGACCAGACGGCAGGATCTCGGTTTCACCGCGGGCATGAGGCGCGCCGGGCTCCGCGGACTCCTCCTCTGCCAAGATCCTGGCAATCATGTCCTCCTTGTCTTGGCGCCGCTGCTGACTGGAGGCCGTGGCGGCCTCGCGTTCGCCCATCGTGCCGGTGGGCGGCTCAACCGGCGCCTTCCTCTCGTAAGCCGCCGTCATGACCTCGCGCCAGATCTCGGCGGGGAGTGCACCGCCGACGACGCGGTTCATGG